>JAIRVA010000135.1 GCA_031254155.1 Propionibacteriaceae bacterium | reverse complement strand
GGATCCAGCCCTGGTGGAGCCGGACATCCTCCTGCGAGATTGACAGCCCGAGTCCCGTACCCCCGATGTGCCGCGCCCGCGCCGGATCGGCCCGCCAGAATCGGTTGAACATCTGTTTGGCCTGGTCGATGGTGAACCCGACCCCGTGGTCGCGGACGGCGAACGCCACCACCGCGTCGTCCGCCGCCACCCAGACGTCGATCGGGCGCCCCTCCCCGTGTTCGATGGCGTTGCTGATGAGGTTGCGGACGAGCCGGGAGATCCGGCGGGGATCGACCCGTGCCATCGCCTCACCCTCACCGTGCAGGCGGAGTTCGCTGCCGGTCGTCGCCGCCAGCTCGGTCAGCGCCTCCGTCTCCCCGCGGACGAGATCGGCCACGCTCACATCGTCGAGATCGAGGACGGCGACCCCGGCGTCGAAGCGCGAGATCTCCAGCAAATCGCCCAGCAGGGCCTCGAAGCGGTTGACCTCCTTGTGCAACAACTCGACCGACTTGTGCTCGACGGCCGGGAGACCGTCGCGGTTGTCGTAGAGCACATCGGCGGCCATGCGGACCGTGGTCAGGGGCGTCCGCAGTTCGTGGGACACGTCGGAGACGAATCGCTGTTGGATGCGGGAAAGTTGTTCGAGCTGCCGGATCCGTTGCTGCAACTGGTTGGCCATGTGGTTCATGGAACCAGCCAGCTGGGCGAGGTCGTCGGTCCCCTTCACCGGCATCAGTTGGGTCAGCTCGCCGTTCGAGAGCCGCTCCGCCGCCCGCCGGGCCGCCCGCAACGGTTTGAGCGTCTGCCGCGACACCACGTACGCCACGAGCCCGATGCCGACCAACAAGATCACGCCGGCGAGCGCGGCCGCCGTCTGGACCACCGCGAGGTTGCGGGCCTCGTCTTCGAAGGAGAAGACGAAGAACACCGAGAAGCGCTCCAGCCCGCCGCCGGAGATCGCCCCCGCGACCACGAGACCCGGGGCGGTGGAGCCGTTGGCCCGCACCACGGTGGTGGGCTCGGAGAGCCGCTCACCCGTACTGGCCGCGGCCACCGCCGCCACGAGCGAGGCGGGGATCGAGGCGTCGAGGTTCCCGGCGGAGAAGGTACCCACCCCGGTGACGAACTGGACCTGGTAGCGCCCCGAGGCGCTGCCCCGGGTCGTCGCCGACAGCATGAGGCTGTAGAAGGCGTCCGAACTGGCGTAGTCGTACCCGACACTGCGGGCCTGCTGCTCAATCTCGGTCATCGCCTCCTCGGCGAGCGCCGTGGCCGACGCCCGCGAGTTCTCGACCGTCGACTCCGTCACCCGGCCCAGCAGGCTGAAGCCGGCGGCGGCCAGGACCAACGTCGAACCGAGGAGCGCCGAGAGGACGACCCGGAGCGTCAGTGAGGACTTCCATAACCTCAGAGGCCCGGTCACCTGGTGCCGGAGCCGGCTGCGGGCGGAGACCGGGTGAACCTCAGCCACTGGTCCGGTACCCCACCCCGCGGACGGTGACAACGATCTCCGGGTTGTCCGGGTCGCGCTCAATCTTGGCCCGCAGCCGCTGGATGTGGACGTTGACCAGCCGCGTGTCGGCCGGGTTCTGGTACCCCCAGACCTGTTTCAGCAGTTGCTCGCGGGTGAAAACGTGCTTCGGCTGCTTCGCGAGGGCGAGCAGCAGGTCAAACTCGAGCGGGGTCACGCCCACGATCTGGTCACCTTTGCGCACCTGGTGCGACTCCACCGAGATAGTGAGATCACCGACTTTGATCGTTTCGATCTCCACCGGACCCGGTCGCCGCAGCCGCGTCCGGACCCGGGCGACGAGCTCCCGGGGGGCGAAGGGTTTGGCCACGTAATCATCGGCCCCCGCCTCCAGCCCTCTGACAACGTCGTTCGTCTCCGACTTGGCGGTGAGCATGATGACCGGGACCCCGGACACCGCCCGGATGTCACGGCAGATCTCGACACCACCCCGGCCGGGGAGCATCAGATCCAGCAGGACGAGATCCGGTTTCTCGGCGCGGAAGGCCTCCAGCGCCTGGTCCCCCCGGGGGCACCAGGCCGACGCGAACCCCTCCTGGCGCAACACGATCTGCAGCATCTCCGCCAGGGAGGCGTCGTCGTCGATGACGAGGACTTTCCCGTCTGACCCGTCCATCTTCACTCCCTCGTTGCGCTTGGACCCACCGTACTCCATCGCCCGGGCCCGTTCCGCTCACCCCTCCAGCGTGGCGAGGATCAGCGCCCGGACGCTGGCCGCGTCGGCCTGGCCGCCCAGCTGCTTCATGACCGCCCCGATGAGAACGCCGACGGCCTGGGTCTTGCCCGCGCGGATCCGCTCCGCCACGTCCGGGTGCCCCGCAATCTGGGCGTCGACCGCGGCCTGCAGCGCCGAGGTGTCGAGGATCACGGCCAGCCCACGGGCGTCGACGATCTCGCGGGGCGTACCCTCGCCCGCCAGGACCGCGTCGATGACCTCGCGTGCCACCTTGTCGTTGAGCCGGCCCTCGTCGATGAGCCCCTGGACTTGGGCGACGGCGGCGGGCGTGATCGCGAGGTCGGCGAGCCCGAGGCCCGCGGCATTGGCCCGGCGCATCAGCTCGCTCATCCACCACTTGCGGGCGGCCTGGGGGGCGGCGCCGGCGGCGATCGTCGCGGCGACCAAGTCGACGGCGTCGGCCGCAGCGACATCGCGCATCTCCGGCTCCGCGAAACCCCACTGTTCCCGCAACGCGGCCAGACGTTCGCGGGGCGGCGCGGGGATCGTCGCCCGCAGCGCCTCCACCCACTCACGGCTGGGCGCGACGGGGACCAGGTCGGGTTCGGGGAAGTAACGGTAGTCCTCGGCCTCTTCCTTGGACCGGCCAGCGGCGGTGTACGAGCCGTCCTCGTGCCAGTGCCGGGTCTCCTGCTTGATCCGCCCGCCGGCGGCGAGGATCGCACCCTGGCGGCACATCTCGTAGCGGACGGCCTTCTCGATCGACTTCAGCGAGTTGAGGTTCTTCGTCTCGGTCCGGGTCCCGAGCGTCGTCGTACCCTTGGCCATGAGCGACACGTTCGCGTCGCAGCGCAGCGATCCCTGCTCCATGCGGACATCCGAGACCCCGAGCGCGCGGACGATGTCGCGCAGCGTCGCGACGTACGCGCGGGCGACCGCGGGTGCCCCCGCCCCCGTCCCCAGAACCGGCTTGGTCACGATCTCCACGAGGGGCACGCCGCCGCGGTTGTAGTCCATCAGGGAGTACTCCGCACCCTCGATCCGGCCCGTCAGGCTCCCGACGTGGACGGATTTGCCGGCGTCTTCCTCCATGTGCGCCCGCTCGATGGGTACGGTGATGAGCTCGCCGTCGACATCCACCTCGACGGACCCGTCGTAGCACAGCGGCTCGTCGTACTGGGAAACCTGGTAGTTCTTCGTCATGTCCGGGTAGAAGTAGTTCTTGCGCGAGAACCGGCACCAGGTGGCGATCGAGCAGCCCAGGGCCAGCCCGATGCGGATCGACGACTCGACCGCCTGGCCGTTGACCTGCGGCAACGAGCCCGGCAGGCCCAGGCAGACCGGGCAGACCTGGGAGTTGGGCGCCGCGCCGAAACGGGTCGAGCAGGCGCAGAACATCTTCGTTAGGGTCGCCAGTTCGACGTGGACCTCCAGCCCGATGACCGGGTCAAAGGCCGCCACGACCTCGTCAAACTCCAGCAGTTCGTCGCGGCTCATCGCGCCTCCTTTGTGAGCGGGGCGAATCGGGGCTCGAGCAGGGCCTCCAGCGCCGACCCGACGCGGTACACCCGGTCGTCGGCAAGGACGGGCGCCATCACCTGGACGCCGACGGGCAGCCCGTTGTCGGAGAGACCCGCGGGGAAGGAACCGGCCGGGATTCCGGCCAGGTTGGACGGGATGGTACACAGATCGGCCTTGTACCCCGCCATCAGATCGGTGAGCGGCTCGCCGATCCGGATGGCCGTGGTCGGCGTCGACGGCGACATGAGCACGTCGACCGTGCTGAAGGCCGCCCGGAAATCCTGGATGATCAGTGTCCGGACCTTCTGGGCCGAGCCGTAATACGCGTCGTAGTACCCGCTGGACAGCGCGTACGTCCCGAGGATGATCCGGCGCTTCACCTCGGCGCCGAAACCGGCCCCGCGACTCGCCCGCATCACGTCCTCCACGGACCGGGTGCCGTCGTCGCCGACGCGCCGCCCGTACCGCATGGCGTCGAAGCGGGCCATGTTGCTCGAGACCTCTGAGGGCATGATGAGGTAGTACGCGCCGAGCGCCAGCGGGAAGTACGGGCAACTGACCTCGACGATCTCGGCTCCCGCGCCGGCCAGCGCTGCGACGGCCTCGTGGAACCGTCGTTCCACGCCCGGCTCGAAGCCCTCGCCGCCGAACTCCTTGACCACACCGATCTTCATCCCCGCCACGTCTGGCGACTGCGCCGCCGCCACGACATCGGGGACGGGGGCGTCGATCGACGTCGCGTCACGCGGGTCGTACCCCCCGATCACCTGGTGCAGCAGGGCGGCGTCGAGCACCGTCCGCGCGCAGGGCCCCGGCTGGTCGAGCGAAGAAGCCATCGCCACCGCGCCGTACCGCGACACGCCGCCGTACGTCGGCTTGATCCCGACCGTCCCGGTGACGGCGGCCGGCTGGCGGATCGAGCCGCCGGTGTCGGAACCCAGGGCGACCGGGGCCTCGAGCGCCGCGAGGGCGGCCGCCGAACCGCCGCCCGAACCGCCGGGCACCCGCGCCAAATCCCAGGGGTTGTGCGTCGGGCCGAAGGCCGAGGTTTCGGTCGACGAACCCATCGCGAACTCGTCCAGGTTGGTCTTGCCCAAGATCACCATGTCGGCCGCGAGAACGCGCTCGGTCACGGCGGCGTTGTACGGCGGGCACCAGTTTTCGAGCATCCGGGAGCCGCAGGTCGTGGGCGCGCCGACGTACGCGAACAGGTCCTTCACCGCGACCGGCACCCCGGCGAGCGGCCCGAGCGGGGCACCCGCCCGCCGCTTGGCGTCGACCCGGCGCGCGACTTCCAGGGCCCGGTCGGTGTCGACGTGGAGGAAGGCGTGGACCCGGTCGTCCACCGCCGCGATCTGGTCCAGGTGGGCGCGGGTGACCTCCTCGCTTGACACCTCGCCCGTCCGGATCAGCGCCGCCAGACGGGCAGCGGTCAGGCTGGTCAGGCTGCTCATGCGGCCTCCCCCAGGATGCGGGGGACGCGGAACCAGGTCGAGTCGCCGTCCTGCTCGACCGCGGGCGCCATGGCGAACACGTCGGCCAGCGGCATCGACGGGCGTACGACATCGTCCCGGAAGACGTTCGTCAGGTTCAAGGCGTGGGAGGTGGGGACGATGTCGGGGCGGGCGGCCGCGCTCACCTGCGCCACGGCGTCGAGGACGACGCCGAGTTCGCCGGCAAACTGCTCCAGCTCCTTCACCGTCAGGTCGATCCGCGCCAGGTCGGCCAGCCTAGCCACGTCGGTACTGGTCAAAGCCACGGGGCACTCCATCAATCGGGGAACCGGAGGGTTCCGTAGTGAACGAGACGATTCTAGCGCGGCGGCCGCGACGAGCGCCGCAGGACGACCGGAGTGGTCTAGGGTGGAGGCGTGAACCCGATGACACCAGACACACTTTCCGCGCAGTTCGTCGAGACTTTCATCGCCGACGCCCTGGACGCGCAACAAGCCCGCCGGGCCTCGGCTGACCTTGGCCTCACGCCGGTCAGCGCCGCGACCGCCCACGTCTTGACCCTGCTCACCCGCACTGTGGGCGCCCAGTCGGTGGTCGAGGTCGGTACGGGCGCCGGGGTCTCGGCCCTGGCCTTCTTCGCCGGTCTGGGCGAGGACGGTCTTCTCACCTCGGTCGACACCGAGGCCGAACACCAGGCCGCGGCCCGCGAGGTCCTCAAGGCGGCCGGCATCCGCCACACGCGGTACCGTCTCATCACCGGCGAGGCGTTGACCGTGTTGGCCAAGCTGCGGGCCGAGGCGTACGACATCGTCTTCGTCGACGCCGACTTCATGGAGTACCCCGAGTGTCTCGAGGAGGGCCTGCGGATCGTCCGTCCCGGCGGCCTGGTCATCCTCAACCACGCCCTGCTGGGCGGCAAGGTCGCCGACGAGACCAACTGCGACGACGAGACCATGTTGGTCCGCGACACCCTCGAAGCGGCCCGCAACCTGGACATGCTCACCACCGCGCTCATCCCCGTCGGCGACGGCCTGCTGGTCTGCCACGTCAGCTGACGGGATCACCAGTAGACGGCCGTTTGCCGGGACAGCTTCATGCCGTGGTGGGTCTGGGTGTTCCAGCAGATAACGCCGTTCTCCGACGACTGGCACGCGACCGGGTCGTGGGGGGCATCGCTGGATGTCCAGGGGTACGGGTAGTCCGTGCTCACGGCGATCTGCCCGTACTCCAGAACGGGTACCGTGGGCGTCATCGGGATCACGTCGACCACCCGGACATCACCGGCACACATGACGCCAGCGCCCTGGTCGCCGACCCACAGACCGCGGGCACAGCTAATCTCCCCCTCGACGCCGGCACTGCGGGGATCGACGGGTAACGACGTCTCCAACACGACGGCGTTGCACAACACCGTGCCGCCGTCGTACCAGGCGCAGGCCAGATTACCGGTGGGCGACTTGAAGCCGTACCAGATCTCACTTCCGAGATAGTCGGGGGTGGTGAAGCCCGGCAGCGTCACCGTGGCGGCGGGCGAGCTACACACGAGCGCGCTGGACACGCCATCGGGGAGCGTGACGCCGCACGTGGGCGTCGGCGTGGACGTCGGCCGGGGGGTCCGCGGGGCAGCGGGAGGCGTGGCGGTCGTCCGGGCCGTCGGCCGGGCGGCCGCGATCGCCACCAGGTCCGCGCCCGCCGTCGTCGGGTCGGCGACCGCCCGCGCCGCCAGTTCGGCGTTCGTCCAGTCCCTGGTCATCTCATTGCCCACGGCCCACCTCCACAGTCCGACAGTGTCTTCTTGTCATCATGGTAGCGCACGCCGGCGGAAGCCCTGGGGGACCATGGTGAAACCGGCGGCGTCAAGGACGGGTGCCCAGTCCCGGGCCTCGAACGCCGGAGTTGCATTGATCCTTGTCAGCGTGTCGGTGGCGCGCCGCCCGCGGTCGATCCACTCGCCCACCAGGGCCAACGCGGCCCGCGCGGCCGCCGGGTCGTCGTGGAAACTCACCAGGGTGTGGGCGCCGCGTTCGATGTAGACGACCGGCCAGCCATCGTCGAGAACGACGATCGCCCCGGCCGTCCGCGTCGGCCGGTGCCCCTGTGAGATAGGCCAGGCCAATCCGGCACCCCAGGGGTTGGCCGGGTCGGGGGCCGCGAGCAGGACGAGTCCGGACGACGCCGGCTCGCGCAGGCGGTCGACGGCGCCGGGCAAGGCGAACTGCGCCGCCCCCAGACCATCGACGAAGTACCCCCGCCGGGCGGACCCCTGGCCCTCCAGGCCCGCCAGCACCTGGTAGGCGTCGAAAAACCGCGGCGTCAGCGCCTCGCTGAGGATGGCCCCCTTGGTGAGGACACCGTACCGCGCCAACTCGAGGCCGACCGCGGTGGCGAGCCGGGCCGTTTCCGACGGGGGCCCGGCGTCCACGGCGAACCAGCGGCCGGACGACCGGCGCGGGAGCACCGGCCGGACCGGTCCGACGCGGCGCGTCCGGGGAACGTACGGACGGCGCAGCGCGCCCCCGCCGCGGCCCAGGGCACGGAGGGGCTCAAGGGTGTCCGTACTGACCCACCCCGCCCACACCAACTCCCAGACTGCGGCTTCCACCCGCGAGGGCGGGAGATCGTCGGCGGCCCGGTCCGCCGTGGTCCAGGCGCCACCACCGCCCAGGCGGTCCAGGACCCGCTGGGCATCCGGGCTCAGGCCGGTCGCCAGCGGGGGTAACAGACGGGGAAGGTCGGCGGGCCACAGCGCGACCCAGCCATCGGCCTCACCGATCGGTCCGTGTCCCGACCAGGTGACCTCGCCGGCCAGCATCGCCCGGTCCAGCAGCGACGGCGCGTAATCCGCGACCCGCGCCGGCAGGATCACCGACTCCAGCATCGACGCCGGGAGCGGGTACCCGGCGAGCTGGTCGACGGCGGCCAGCAGCGCCTCCGGGCCACGACCGGGCTGGTCGAGCTCCTGCCAGCGGGTGAGGAAGGAGGCGTACTGCTGGGGCGCAACGGGCGCGATCTGCGCCCGCAGCCGGGTCAGCGTCCGCCGCCGCGCCCGCGCGAGGGTGTCGCTGGCGATGTACTGCGGCCCTGGCCCCTCGGTGAACTGGCCCCGCTCCAGGCTGCCGTCGCCGCACAGCCGGTCGAGTACGGCGGTCACCGCGTCCACCCTCACCCCGTACCGCCGGGCGAGCACCGCCGGCGTGACCACGGCGTGGGTCCGGACCCACCGCCGGATGAGCCGGTCAAGACTCGCCGGTTCGCCGGCCGAGGCGAGCAACGGCTCGTCGGCCGCGACCGCGAACAGGTCGTGGCCACCCACGGGGACGGCCACAATCCGACGGGCCGCCTGGAGTTCCGCCAGCCACGCCGCGGGATCGGCCGCGCTCCGGCCGGCACACTCGGCGGCGGTCAGCGGGCCGATCTCCCGCAGCAGATCCCACAACGCCTCCAGCGACCGGACCGGGTGGGTGAGCCGTTGCAAGCTAGCCTCGACGGCGGCGAGGCCCGCCTCGTCGGCGATCTCGCCACCGGGGTGGCCCAGCAGGCTCGCCAGGAGAGCCGGGTCGACGAGGCTCGCGTGGGCCGCGCGTTCAGCCAGGGGCTGGTCGGCATCGTAGAGGAAGAGGCCCGTGTAGCCGAACAGGAGTGCCTGGGCGAACGGCGACGGCCGGGGCGTGGTGACCTCAACGATCCGGACCCGCCGGGCGGCGATGTCGCCCAACACGGCCCGCAGGGTCGCGAGGTCGAACACGTCGTCCAGGCACTCGCGCAGCGCCTCGGCGATGACCGGGAAGTCCGGGTGGCCGGCCGCCACGCCCAGCAACTGGGCCGACCGCAGTCGCTGCTGCCACAGGGGCGACCGCTGGCCGGGATCCCGCCGGGGCAACAACAGCGCCCGGGCGGCACACTGGCGGAAGTGGGCCGCGAACAACGCCGACCGGGTGGTCTCCGCCGTGACGATCTGGTCGATCTCGGCGGGATCGACGGCGACGACCGACCCGATGCTGGGGTCGCCCACCTCGCCCAGCCGGATGACGATCCCATCGTCCGTGAGGATGACCCGCGGGTCGGCACCCGTCTCCCGTAGTCGATGGGCAATCGCCAGCGACCAGGGGTGCAGCACCGCCCGGCCTAGTTGGCAGTGGAGGCACGCCCGCCAGGCCCCCATGTCGTCTTGGTTGTATTCGATGATGATCGTCTGCGCGTCGGGCAGGACCCCGGTCGCGGCCCGCTGGTCGCGGATGTACCGTTCGAGGTTGGCGCGGGCGGCCGGATCCAGGTGGGTGTCCGGTGCCCCGTCCCCGCGGCCCAGGTCCGCCACGCGGGCCTGGATCGCCCGTCCGACCGCGGCGGGCCGCGACATCTCGTCGCCGTGCCAGAAGGGTACCCGCCCCGCTTGGCCGGGTTGGGGTGTCACGATGACCTGGTTCGGGGTGATCTCGTCGATCCGCCAGGCACTCGTCCCGAGGGTGAAGACGTCGCCCACACGCGACTCGTACACCATTTCTTCGTCGAGCTCGCCGACCCGCCGGCTGGCGGCGTGTTTGCCGGCGCCAGCCCCCGCGGTGCCGGGCATGAACACCCCGTAGAGGCCCCGGTCCGGGATCGTCCCGCCCGAGGTCGTGACGAGACGGCGCGCACCCGGGCGGGCCGCCAGCGTGCCGGCGACGCGGTCCCAGGTGAGCCGGGGGCGCAACCCGGTGAACTCGTCGGCGGGATATTTTCCCGTCAGCATGTCGACGACGCCCCAGAAGGCCGGATCGGGCAGATCGGCGAAGGCATCCGCACCGCGGACGAGGGCGAGCAGCGTTTCCGGGGCCGGGGTGGCATCCAGGCACATCGACACGAGCTGTTGTGCCAGCACATCGAGCGGGTTCCGGAGCCGCTTGGCCCGTTCGATCTGGCCCAATTCCATCCGTTCGGTGACGACCGCCGTGGTCAGCAAATCACTGCGGGACAAGGGGAACAGCACCCCGTGGGAGACCGCCTCGACCTGGTGGCCGCCCCGGCCGATGCGCTGCAGCCCGCTCGCCACGCTGGGCGGCGCACCCACCTGGATCACCAGATCGACCGCCCCCATGTCGATGCCCAGTTCGAGCGAGTTCGTCGCCACCACGCAGGGCAGGCGCCCGGCCTTGAGCTCGGCCTCCACCTCGGCCCGTACCCCCTTGGCGATCGAGCCGTGGTGCGTCCGGGCGATCACGCCGGCCGGATCGTCCGGCTGAGCCTCGTGGTACGCCGCGTTTAGGCGGGCGGTCAGCCGCTCGGCGAGGCGACGCGAGTTGGCGAACACGATCGTCGAGCGGTG
>JAIRVA010000123.1 GCA_031254155.1 Propionibacteriaceae bacterium | reverse complement strand
CGACCGCCACCACCGCCGGATCGCCCAGGCTGGCGAGCCAGTCCAGGAGGCCCGGGTACGCCGCGGGGTGAAGGGCGATCTGGGTGTGGAGGGCGGGGTACTGCTGCGCGATGGCGGCGAGGTCGGCGGCGGAAGTGGTGGGGTTCTGGACAGCGCGGGCGGCGGCCTCAGCGCCGCAGGGCAACGATGCGTCCACGAGCGGATCCTTTCTGTCGGCGCCCTCAGTGTGTCAGCGGGCGCCGCGTCCTGTCAATGGGGATCAATCCCCATTCCCGTCCGATAGTTTCGTGGCGGTTTCGTCCGATGTTTCGGGATTGTCGGTCGACGGCGAGAGGCTCTGCTAGCGTGGAACCATGACTGTTTCTCCTCTCACCAAGTCCGAGCTTGACACCATCGACGCCTGGTGGCGGGCCTCAAACTACCTGACCGCCGGCCAGATCTACCTCCAGAGCAATCCGCTCTTGAAATCCGCTCTGACAGCGGATGACATCAAGCCACGGTTGCTGGGTCACTGGGGTACCTCGGCCGGGCTGGGCTTCATCTACGCCCACCTCAACCGGTTGATCCGCGCCACAGACCAGGACTGCCTCTACATCGCCGGCCCCGGCCACGGTGGCCCGGCCCTGGTGGCGGCCTCGTACCTTGAAGGCTACTATTCCGAGGTCTTCCCCAAGATCACGGGTGACGAGGAGGGTCTGCGCTCTCTGTTCCGCCAGTTCTCGGCGC
The DNA here is from genome assembly GCA_031254155.1 of Propionibacteriaceae bacterium. GTDB lineage: Bacteria > Actinomycetota > Actinomycetes > Propionibacteriales > Propionibacteriaceae > WQYJ01. Next base: position 6,312 of record JAIRVA010000123.1, on the reverse strand, counting down.
CGGGAGGCATCCCGTCCCACGCCTCGGTCACGACGCCAGGGTCGGTCCACGAGGGCGGCGAGTTGGGGTACGCGATGAGCCACGCTTTCGGCGCCGCCTTTGACAACCCGGACCTACTGGTCGTCGCGGTCGTCGGCGACGGCGAGGCGGAGACCGGGCCGCTGGAGGGCGGTTGGAAGGGCGTCTCCTTCCTCAACCCGCGCCACGACGGCGCCGTTCTGCCGATCCTCCATCTCAACGGTGCCAAGATCGCCGGGCCGACCGTGCTCGCCCGCAAGGACCCCGCCGAGGTCCAGGCGTTGTTCGAGGGGCACGGGTACGAGGTGATCTGGGCCGAGGGTGATGACTTGCCCTGGATGCACGAGCGGTTCGCCAACACCCTTGCGTACGCCTGGGAACGCATCCGCGAGATCCAGACGGAGGCCAGGGCGGGGGAGACCTGGGATGGTGTCCGGCCCCACTGGCCGATGATCATCCTGCGCACCCCTAAGGGCTGGACGGGTCCGCAGTTGGTCGACGGCGAGGTTGTCGAGGGGACGTGGCGGGCCCACCAGGTCCCGCTCGCCGGGGTCAAGGAGAACCCCGCCCATCTGGCGATGCTGGAGACCTGGCTCCGGTCGTACCGCCTGGACGAACTGTTCAACCATGACGGCTCACTGACCGACCTGGTCAAGGGCAACAACCCCGTTGGGCTAAAGCGGATGAGTGCCTCGCCGTACGCCAACGGCGGCCGGCTGACCCGCGATCTGGACCTGCCCGACTACCGCGAGTACGGGGTCGAGGTCACGCCCGAGACCCGCGCCACCACGCGGATCGAGTCGACCCGCCAGCTGGGGGCGTACATGCGGGATATCTACGAACGCAACCCTGATAATTTCCGCTTGTTCTGCCCGGATGAGACCAATAGCAACCGCCTGGGCGCCGTGTTCGAGGTCTCGGACCGGGCCTTCATGGAACCGGTCAATGCGATTGACGTCGAGATCGGGCCCGAGGGGCGCGTCATGGAGGTCCTGAGCGAGCACAACTGCCACGGCTGGTTGGACGGCTACACGCTGACCGGGCGGCACGGGCTGTTCGCGACGTACGAGGCGTTCGCCATGGTGAGCGCGTCGATGACCATGCAGCAGGCCAAGTGGCTGGAGGAAGCGAACCACCTGGAGTGGCGGGCGAAGGTGCCGAGTACGAACATCCTGTTGTCGTCCACCTGCTGGCGGAACGACCATAATGGCTTCTCGCACCAGTCACCGATGCTCATCCAGGTCGTGCTGAACATGCGGGGCGACGTCAGCCGGGTGTACATGCCGCCGGACGCCAACTGCCTTGTCGAGGTGGCGGACCACTGCTTCACGTCGCGCAACTACGTCAACCTGATCGTGCAGGACAAGCAGCCGCAGCCCCAGTGGCTGACGATGGACGAGGCGATCGAGCACTGCACCAGGGGGTACGGGATCTGGGAGTGGGCCGGGACGCCGGGTCTCGGGTCGGACAAGCCCGACATTGTCCTCGCCTGCGCGGGTGATGTCGTGACGATGGAGACGGTCGCGGCGGCGGAGATCCTCAAGACGTACTTGCCCGAGATGAAGATCCGCGTGGTGAACGTCGTTGACCTGATGACCCTCATCCGGCCGAAGGACCACCCGCACGGCATGAGCGCGCAGGCGTTCGCCGACATGTTCACCGATGATGTGGACGTCGTGTTCGCCTTCCACGGTTACCCGGGGGCCATCCATCAGCTTGTCCACGGGCGGCCGGACGCCGACCGGTTCCGGGCGCGCGGCTTTGTCGAGCAGGGTACGACGACCACGCCGTTCGATATGGTCGTCCGCAATAAGGTGGACCGCTACCACCTGGTCATGGACTGCATCAACAACGCGACGCACAAACCGCAAGGGGCGCACGAGTTGTACCAGTACTGCGAGCGCAGGCTCGCGCAGCACGCGGAGTACATCGTCGAGCACCTGGAAGACATGCCGGAGGTCGCGGACTGGGTGCTGGGCGCCGATCTCGGGCCGATGACCCCGCCCAAGCCGGCCCGCAAGAAGGGTTGAGCCGGCCGGGGCTGTAGAATTGCGCTATGACGATAGTTGAGCCACAGTGGGGGGTCTACCCCGAGCACGACCCGGCCGGGCTACAGACCCCCGTGTCCGGCACCCAGGGGCAGTGGGTGGCCACGCCGCCGCGTCTGGGGTACGCCCCGGAGACGCCGTTGCCTTTCCATCCCGGTACGGGGAAGCTGGTGAAGCAGGGTGAGTGGACGGTACCACCGTTTCTCTTCGTCAGAGCGGGCATGGGGACGACGGTCCTGGACTTCCAGCGCGCCGTCCCGGCGGCGGCCGTGATCTACATCAAAATCGCGGGGGGTATGGGCCAGATCCACTTCGTGGTGCCGGCGGGGTGGAGCGCCGACCTCACGACCATTGATCCCGGCTGGGGGACCCGGAAGTCCGAGGTGCCGGAGCAGCCGGTGCCCGGGTACCCGTTGTTGTACATCAGCGGCTCGCTGGCGATGGGGACGCTGAAGATTCGCTATCCCAAGCGCCGCGACCTCAAGCGCCTCGCCAAGCAACTGGAGACGGAGCAGGCCCAGTTGCGCTGAGGCAGAGCGACCGGTACGTACCATTTTTGCTGTGATAGCTTGCGCTATGCGTATTACCTGAGTATGGTGAGGATATTGGTCCGTACCAAAGGAGGTAACGTGAAGAAGCAAGTACTAGCGGTGATTGGGGCAGCCGCGTTAGCAATCGGGGGAGCGGGCTGCTCTCCCTCAACCCCTGGTGCTGCCGGGGCGTCCGGCGACGGCACGGGGCTCATTCGGGTCGTGCTGTGGCCCGGTCCCGAGGGCGACGCGATGGCCGACGTCGTCGACCAGTACAACAGTGGTCAGGGCAAAACGGACGGCGTTGAGGTCCAGATGACCCTGTTGTCAAGGCAGGACACCTTCTCGAAGGAGGCCACGTTGATGGCCGCGAAGTCCAGTGAGCAGGACATCTACTTTGTCGCTTCGTATAATGTCGGCCAGTTTGCGGCGTCGCTCACGCCGCTCAACTCAGTCGATGCCAGTCACTACTTCCCGGCGGCCATAGAGGGTCTCCAGTATCAGGGTGAGCAATACGCGCTGCCGCTGGACGTGAGTAACCACTTCCTGCTGTACCGCAAGGATCTGATCGACTCGCTGCTCAGCGACTCCGCCCAGCAGGCAATGTACAAGACCATTTCAGCCAAGGTCCTGGGGACCGTCCGCGCCCCCAAGCCGGCTGACCAGTGGGATCTGGATGATTTCAAGGCCATGTCGGCGTACTTCTCGAAGACCGAGAACCCGGACTCGCCCACTCAGTACGGCACGATCCTGCAGTCCAAGAACCTGCTTTACAATGTGATGCTGTGGGACGACGTGCTGTGGGGACTGGGTGGCAGCTGGACTGATGCCGACAACAAGGCGGCTCTGGATACCCCCGAGGCCCAGCAGGCCGTCCAGTTCTACGCGGACATCTACACCAAGAAGTGGGCCTCGCCCGACAGCGCGCAGGCGGAGTTCCCGGAGACCCAGGCCGCGATCAAGTCTGGCAGTGTCGCGTTCGCGCTGCAGTGGTCCGCCGGCTTTGCCGAACTCAACGACCCGGCCCAGTCGCCGGACGTGGCGGGCAAGATCGCCATTGCGGGGATGCCGGGCGGCAAGACCCATGTCCACGCCCTGGCGATTGCCCTGAACAAGTACTCGCGGAACCAGGCGGCGGCCACCAAGTTCCTCAGCTACCTGGCTCAGCCGGCGGCGATGGATATCTACGCGAAGTCGGGCGGTATCCCGGCGATGCCGCAGGTGCTCTCGGATAACCAGGGCATCAACCCGGTGTTCGCGGAGGTCGCCAACTCGATCGACAAGTACGGCTACGCGGAACCGGTCTTCCCGAAGTCATTCGACGCGTACAGCCAGTTGGCGGAGGACCTGAGCGGGGCGTGGGTCGGCAGCACGCCGGTCGCCGACGCCTGCGCGACGGCGAACAAGAACCTGGAAGCGTTGCTTGCCAGCTGACAAGCACTCAAGACGAAGGAGGTACGGTGGCGGTCAGGAGCCAGGCGAGCCGGGCGCGGTGGGTCCTCATCTCGCCGCTGCTCGTCTTCGCGGCGGTCTTCGTGGCGTACCCGGTGTTCCAGGGCGTCCAGACCAGCTTCTTCGGGCTGACACTCCAAAACCCCAGCGCACCCTGGGTCGGGCTCGCGAACTATGCCCACCTGTTCGCGAGCCAGACCTTCGGCGGGGCCGCCCGGTTCACGATCCTGTTTGCGGTTCTGGTGACGACCGTGGAAGTGGTGCTTGGGTTCGGACTGGCGGTGCTGGTCAACCGTCAGTTCCCGGGCAAGCGGGTGGTTTTCAGTTGCCTGCTCCTGCCGATCATGATCGCCCCGGCACTGCTCGGCATCATGTTCCGGCTGCTGCTCAACGGCGATATCGGTCTCGTCCCCGCCTTGCTCGGCAAGGTCGGGCTCACGGTGTCGCTTTTCGCCCCGGGCTCGGTGATCCCGCTGATCGTCGGGCTCGACATCGTCCAGTGGACCTCGTTCACCTTCCTCGTCATCTACTCCGGCCTGCAGAGTTTCCCGCCGGACCTCCTCGAAGCGGCCCAGGTGGACTGTGCCGGTGCCTGGCGGACACTCACCGCCATCATCCTGCCGATCATGTCGCCCGTGATCTTCGCTGCCGCCTTCCTGCGGCTGATCGACGCTCTGCGTACCTTCGACGTCATCTACGTGCTGACGGGTGGCGGCCCGGGTACGATGACGACGACGCTGTCCATCTACGTGTACAAAACGGCGTTCACTTCGGGTGATTTCGGCGTGGCCTCGGCCGCGTCGACCGTCATTCTCCTTGTTCTCATACCGTTCGTCCCGTTCGTTGTCCGGCGGATCGCTCGTCCAGAGGGTCGTGCGAAGTGAAGCGCCGGCGTCGCTTGTGGGGTACGACGGCGGCCGTCGTGGTCATCGCCCTGCTCATCAACGTACCTTGGCTGAACGCCATCCTGGTCAGCGTGAAACCCACCGGTGACATCGCCCGTGGCGGGTTGTTTTTCGCCTTCTCGCCGACTCTGGACCACTATGCGAACGCACTCGGGATGGCCGGCTATCCCTTCCCGCGGTACTTCCTCAACTCCGTCCTCATCGCGCTCGGCTCGGTGGCGTTGGTGCTCCTGATCGGTATCCCGGGCACGTACGCGGCGATCCGGCTGGGGCTCGGCGGCCGGTGGGTGATGAATACTGCCAGCGGGTTGCGGCTCCTGCCGGCAATCTTCTTCGCCGTACCGTACTTCCTGCTCATCGCCAACATCGGCCTGCTGGACAGCGTACTCGGTCTCATTTTCGCCAACACGTTTCTCAACCTGCCGCTCGGTATCATCCTCCTCAGTGCGGCTCTCAAGGACGTACCGGTCGAGGTTGAGGAGGCGGCTTGGATCGACGGGGCGGGCATCTACCGGGGCCTTGTCGCGGTCGTCGTGCCGCTCATCGCTCCAACCCTCGTGGCGGTCAGTGTGCTCGTGTTCATCTTCTCGTGGAACGACTACCTGTTCGCTCTCGTCCTGGCCTCGTACGACGCCATGCCGATCACGCTGGGAGCGGCCAACTTCGTGACCAGTACCGGCATTCGGTGGGGAGACATCTCGGCTGCGACGGTGCTGTCGACGCTGCCGCCCGTGTTGTTCGCGGTGTTTGCGCAGCGTTTTCTCGTGAGCGGGCTGTCCGCGGGAGCGGTGAAAGGGTGAACATGGTGCACAGCGAGAGTACGAAGTACGAAGCGGTCGCGGCCGAGTTGCGGGCGCGCGTCCACCTGATGCAGCCCGACGAGTCGCTCCCGACCGAGCGGCGGCTGGCCGAGGAGTTCACGGTGAGCCGGACCACTGTCCGGCAAGCCATCCGGGCGCTCATCGCCGAGGGTCTGATCTACAACGTTCAGGGCTCCGGAACGTACGTGGCGCCGCCCGGTCTGGTGTCGAAAACGCTGCGGCTCACCGGGTTCTCCCAGGACATGCGCCAGCGGGGCCTCGTGCCGTCGAGCCGGATTCTGGTGCTCGAAACGGTGGCGGCCACCGGCGATATCGCGGCGAAGCTCGGGATTCCGGCGGCTGGCAAGGTTTTTCACGTCTGGCGGTTACGGGCGGCGGACGGTGCGCCGATGGCGCTTGAACACGTCTGGCTGCCGGAGGCGGTGGCCGTCGCCGTCCACTTTCAGATGGAGCAGTCGCTGTACGACCAGCTGGAAGCGGCGGGCTACACCGTGGCCCGGGCGGCCGAAACCATTGACGCCGTCAACGTCGACGCGGT
>JAIRVA010000067.1 GCA_031254155.1 Propionibacteriaceae bacterium | reverse complement strand
TGCAGTTGGACCACGGTGACGGCTCCGCTGTCGACGACGGCTCGTACCTCCGCCAGGCCCGCATCCATGAACACGCCCACGGTCGTGATACGCGGGTCGAGGAGACTTCGGAGCGACGCCGCGGTCGCGGGCTCCACGTACCGCCGGCTGGACGGCGCGAAGACGAACCCGGCGTACTCGGGCCGCACTTCGTTCAGTACGGCCACCTCCCCGGCGCGGGTGATCCCGCAGATCTTGACCGCCGGCGTCACCCAACTGGCCGCCCGCAGCTCACTGAGTGCGGCCTGGCGGTCGTCCGCCCGCATGAGCGCCTCCCCGACCAGGACGGCGTCGGCCCCCTGCCGGACGGCGGTGGCCACATCATCGGGCGAGGTCACCCCCGACTCGGCGACGAACAGTCGGCCGGGGGGGACGAGGGCCCTGAGCGCGGCGCTCGTCCCCGTGTCGACGGTGAAATCGTGCAGATTGCGGTTGTTGACCCCGATGACGCGGGCCCCCGCCCGGACCGCCCGTTCAACTTCCGCCGCCGTGTGGGCCTCGGTGAGTGCGCTGAGCCCGAGCGACTCAGCGAGGCCCAGGAACTCGCCGAGCTGGGTGTCGCTGAGGATGGCGCAGATCAGCAGGACCGCCGAGGCGCCGAGCGCCCGCGCCTCCACCACCTGGTAGGCGTCGACCGTGAAGTCCTTCCGCAGCAGCGGCACCGTGGCCACCCGCGCGATCTCGGCCAGGTAGGCGTCGCGGCCCAGGAAGTGCCGTGGCTCGGTGAGTACGGAGATCGCCGCGGCGCCCGCGGCCTCGTAGTCGCGGGCGATGGCGGCGTACGGGAAATAGGGGGCGATCAGGCCCTTTGACGGCGAGGCCCGCTTGACCTCACAGATGAAGCTCAGTCCGGGCCGGGCGAGCGCCCGCTCGAAGGGGAAACCATCGGAAGCAGGCGTGTCCAGCGCGCGGCGCCGCAGATCGTCCAGAGGCACACGCGCCCTAGCCTCCGCGACGCGTTCGCGCGCCTCGGCGGCCAGGACATCAAGGATCGTCATGTCAGCCGTTCGTCAGCGCGATGAATCGTTCCAGCTGGGTGAGGGCGGCGCCGGAGGCGATGGTGTCGCGCGCCAGGTCGATGCACTGCGCGAGGTCCAGATCGTCACGGGCGAGGTAGATGGCGGCGGCCGAGTTCAGGAGGACCGCGTCGGCCTTCGGCCCCGGCGCGCCGGCGAGGATCTCGCGGGTGATGCGGGCGTTGTCAGCCGGGGTACCACCCTGGAGATCCGCCTTCTGGCAGAGCGTGAAACCCAAATCCTCGGGGTTCAAGACGTAATCCTTGAACCAGCCGTCGCGGACCTCGCAGACCGCGGTCGGCGCGCTCATCGAGATCTCGTCGAGGCCGTCCCGCCCGTACACCACCATCGCGCGGTTCACACTGAGGTTGTGCATGACCTTGGCGAGCGGCTCGAGCAGCTCCTCGTCGTACACCCCCAGCAACTCGATGCCGGCGCCGGCCGGGTTCACGAGCGGGCCGAGGATGTTGAAGATGGTCCGGATGGCCAGTTCGCCGCGGACCGGGGCGACGTACTTCATGGCCAGGTGGTAGTTCTGCGCGAACAGGAAGCAGAGCCCGATCTCGCGGAGGGAGTGGAGGCTCGTCTCGGGCGGGACGTCGATCTTGACCCCGAGGGCCTCCAGGACGTCCGCCGCGCCCGAGCGGGAGGTGGCCGCGCGGTTGCCGTGTTTCGCGACCGGTACGCCCGCCGCCGAGATGACGAGGGCGCTGGTCGTGGAGATGTTGAAGGAGTGCGACCGGTCGCCGCCGGTCCCCACGATTTCCAGGACCGGCAGGTCGTTCAGCAGGCGGACGCAGTGTTTGCGCATGCCCGCTGCCGAGGCCGTGATCTCCGTGATCGTCTCGCCCTTGAGACTCATCGCGGTCAGGTACGCCGCCATCTGGATCTGGGTCGCCTGGCCGGTCATGATCTCTTCCATGACCGCTTCGGCCAGCTCGTACGGCAACTCCTCACGCCGGACCGCTAGCTGGATCGCCTCACTGATACGTGACATTCTGCTCCTCCTCGTTGTTTCAGCCTACGCGCCCGCGGCCGGGGCGGCGGTACGGGCCGGATGATGAACGACGGCTCAATGATCAAGCGGCCGGAGGAAATTCCGGAGGATCTGGTGGCCGGACGGGGTGAGGATCGACTCGGGGTGGAACTGGACGCCGGCCACGGGCCAGGTGACGTGGCGGACGGCCTGGATCTCGCCGTCGTCGGCCCAGGCCGTCGCCCGCAGGGCCGGGGGCAGGCTCGCCGGGTCGACGGCGAGGGAGTGGTACCGCCCCACGGTGATCGTCCCAGGCAACCCCGCGAACAGCGGGTCGGCCTGGTCGAGGGTGATGCGGGAGGCTTTGCCGTGGACCAGGGATTTCGCGTGGATGATCACCCCGCCCATCGCCTCGCAGATCGCCTGGTGGCCGAGGCAGACGCCGAGGATGGGGACCGTGGGGCCCAGAGCCCAGACCACGTGCGGGGTGATGCCCGCGTCGGCGGGGTACCCCGGGCCGGGGGAGAGGATGATGTGTGACGGCTGGAGCGCGGCAAGGCCGGCCACGCTCAGGGCATCGTTGCGGAAGACCCGGATGTCCGGGTCGATCCACCCGACCATCTGGTAGAGGTTGTACGTGAAGGAGTCGTAGTTGTCGATGAGGGCAATCATGCGGCCACCTCCGGCAGGGCTTCCACGACGGCGCGCGCTTTCGCGATGGTCTCGTCAAACTCGGTGTCCGGGTGGGAATCGGCCACGATCCCGGCCCCCGACCGGACCAATACGTGGCCCGCCTTCTTGTAGGCCAGACGGATCGAGATACAGGTGTCCATGTCCCCCGACGTGGCGATGTACCCGATGGCGCCGCCGTACACGCCCCGTTTGACGCCCTCGAGATCGTTGATGATCTGGCAGGCGCGGATCTTCGGCGCGCCGGATAGGGTGCCGGCCGGCAAGACGGCGTTGATCGCGTCGACGGCGGTCACGTCGTCGCGGACGCGGCCCTGGACGACCGAGCCGAGGTGCATGACGTGGGAGAAGCGCAGGACATTGAGGTAGTCGACGACCGCCACCGTTCCCAACTGGGCGATTTTCCCGATATCGTTGCGGCCCAGGTCGACGAGCATGTTGTGCTCCGCCAACTCCTTGGCGTCGGCCAGGAGACCGGCCTCGAGTTGCTCGTCCTCTTCCGCGGTGTGGCCGCGCGGGCGCGTGCCGGCCAGGGGGAACGTCGTCACCTCGTCCCCCACGAGCCGGACGAGGGTCTCCGGGCTTGCCCCGGCCAGTTCCAGGTCGTCGGAGGCGAAGTAGAACATGTACGGGCTGGGGTTGGTCTGGCGGAGCCGCTCGTACGCCTGGAACAGGCTGCCTTCCGCCGGGGCCCGCAACCGGTTGGAGAGGACGACCTGGAAGATGTCGCCGTCCGTGATGTGGCGCTGGGCCCGCGCCACGAGGGCGGTGAACTGGGCGCGGTCGAACAGGACGTCGTACGGCCCCGTCAGCCTCAGTTCCGGCAGTTCGGCACCCCGGCCCTCGGTCACCAGGCGGGCCATGGCGTCGAGTTCGGCGAGGGCCCGGTTGTAGTTCTCGGCGAGGGCGTCGAGCTTGATGGTGACGATGAGGAAGAGCTCGTGGGTCGCGTGGTCGAAGGCAATGACCTTGTCGAACAGCATGAGATCGACATCGCGGAACCCGTCCTCGTCGTCGGCGTCGCGCCGGAGCGTCGGTTCGCCATACGCGAGGTAGTCGAAAGCGAAGTATCCGGCGAGCCCGCCCGTGAACGGCGGGAGGCCCGCGACCCGGGGTCCGGCGTTGTCGGCGATGATCTTCGCGATCGCGGGGGCCGGGGTGGCCACCTCGGTCGTAAAGTCCGCGCCGGCCCGGACCGTCAGCCGCCCGTCCTTGCACGTCAGCTCAAGGGTGGGATCGTACCCGATCAGGGTGTACCGCCCGTCGGCCCCCGTCTGTTCGGCGCTCTCCAGCAGGAAGCAGTGGCGGCTGACGTTCTTGCAGGCCAGGAAGACCTCGGCCGGAGTCCGCAGGCAACCGGCTAGGCGCGCGGCGACGGGGGCGGTCCGGTACGCCCCGCGCCACGACTCCAGGGCCGCCCGGTCGGTGATAAGCTCGTACACGGCTCCAGTATGCCGCGTGGTGAGGGCCGGACGGTGGCGTCTCAGCCGGTTCGACCTGTTGGGAAAACTAGCGTAGAATGGACGTTCGTGGTCATTTGACCTAGGCTGTTCTGTGCCTTCCCAAGGACAGCCGACCGAATAGGGCAATAGCTCAATTGGCAGAGCAGCGGTCTCCAAAACCGCAGGTTGGGGGTTCAACTCCCTCTTGCCCTGCTTGGGAGGGCAGGGACGAAATCGGTCCCGCCACGTCACGGACGGTCGCCGCCCGGTCGGAAGTAGAAGGAATTTTCGTGGCTCAAAAGAAGGCCAAGGGTCCGCAGGACCCCGGCAGCGATCCGTCGCCTGCCCCCGAGTCGACGCCTGAGACGACTCCGGCGGCGGACGCCCAGAATCTGGACGACGGGTACGTGTCGTACGTCGACGGCGAGGCCGCCAGCGTGTCGGAGGTTCCCGGGGCGGCCGGGGAGACTCCAGAGGCCGTCGCGGCTGAGCCCGAGCCGGCCCCGTCAACTCCGGAGACTTTCGTCGAGCAGATCCGGTCCCTCGCGGAGGCACCCGGCGTGCCGAGCGGCGAGGAACTGGCGGACGAAGACCTGGCCAACCCCGACGACTTCGAAGTCATCGAAGAGGCCGCGGAACTCACCGAGGACGAGCCCATCGCCGACGAGCCCGACGATGATGGTTCGATTCTGTCCCTGTTCAAGGGTACGCACGCCCGCAACGTGGTGAACGAGGAGCAGGCCGACGAGGCCCGGCAGGAGGCGGCGGAACTGGCCTCCACCAAGCGCCCGTCGCGGAAGACCGCGGAGGCCCCGGCGGCGGTCGCGCTCACGGCGGAAGCGGCCGAGACTGCCCCGGAGAAGAAGAACCGTCCCACGCGTAGCCGGGCCGAAGCCACGAAGTCCGACGCTCCCAAGAAGACCGGACCCGTCGAGTTCACGGGTCAGGTCGTCCAGGAGTTGAAGAAGGTCTCCTGGCCGTCGAGCAGCCAGTTGCTGCGCTACTTCCTCATCGTGCTGGGGTTCGTATTGTTTATGATCGCATTCATCGGTTTGCTTGACGTCCTGTTCGGCTGGCTGATGCTGAAACTGTTCAGCTGAAAGGAGCCAATGTGGCAGACGACCTGAGCTTTTCGGACACGGAACTGAACCTTGACTTGGGTGAGGACGAGTCCGTCGACGATCTCGAAATCCACCTCGACCTTGGTGCCGACGACGAGGAAACCCCCGAGCCGGGGATCCAGTTCGGCCTTGACGAGGAGGAGGCCGAGGAGGCGGATGAACCCTCGAGCGATGACGCGGACGCTGTGCGCGCGGAGATTCGTGAGGGTTTGGCGACGAAGACCGGCGATTGGTACGTCGTCCACACGTACTCGGGCATGGAGAAGCGGGTCAAGCAAAACCTCGACTCCCGCGTGAAGACGCTCAACATGGAGGACTACATCTATGAGACCGTCGTACCGACGGAGGATGTTGTCGAGATCCGCAACGGGACCAAGAAGACGGTGACGCGGACCGTACTGCCGGGCTACGTGCTGGTCCGGATGGACTTGACCGACGACTCGTGGTCGGCCGTCCGGCACACGCCGTCGGTGACCGGTTTCGTGGGCCACGCCAACGATCCCGTCCCGCTCAGCCTGGACGAGGTGGTGGAGATGCTGCTTCCGGCCGCGCTCGCCCTCAAGGCGGAGAAGGAAGGCGGCAAAGCCCAGCGCAAGAAGAAGGTCGAGTTGGTTGACTTCCGGGTCGGCGATTCGGTGGTGCTGACCGACGGACCCTTCACCGGCGTGCACGCGACGATCACCGAGATCAACCTGGGCCTGTCGCGGCTCAAGGTGACCCTGGAGTTCATGGGCCGCGACACCCCCGTCGAATTGACTTTGGACCAGGTCCAGAAGATCTGATCCAAGCCCTTGTCACAAGGGCACATTACTCGCGGAAGGCCCGCGAGGAGAAAGGACCCGAATGCCTGCCAAGAAGAAGGTCGCGGCCATCGTCAAGGTTGCCTTGAACGCTGGCGCGGCCACCCCGGCCCCGCCGGTCGGTACCGCGCTCGGCCCCCACGGTGTCAACATCATGGAGTTCTGCAAGCAGTACAACGCTGCGACAGAGGCCATGCGGGGTACCGTGATCCCGGTCGAGATCACCATTTTCGAGGATCGAACCTTCAAGTTCATCACGAAGACCCCACCCGCTGCTGAGCTCATCAAGAAGGCCGCGGGGATCAAGTCCGGTTCGGCGAACCCGCTCACGACCAAGGTCGCTTCCATCACGAAGGACCAGGTCCGCGAGATCGCCCAGACCAAGATGCCCGACCTCAACGCCAATGACATTGAGGCCGCCATGAAGATCGTCGAAGGCTCCGCCCGTTCCATGGGCGTCACCATCGGCTGAGTCACCACCCGTGGGAGGGGAGCGCTCCCCGTACCACATCTGGCAAGGCCATCTCGCGAAGATGGCCCAACGAAAGGAACCAGTTATGAAGCGCAGCAAAGCGTACCGTACCGCTGAAACCAAGCGCGACGGCAACAAGTTGTACACCGGTCTTGAGGCCATCGCGATCATCAAGCAGATGGCGTCCGCGAAGTTCGACGAGACCGTCGAAGTCGCGATGCGACTCGGTATCGATCCCCGCAAGGCCGACCAGATGGTCCGCGGTACGGTCAACCTCCCCCACGGCACAGGCAAGACGGCACGGGTCCTCGTCTTTGCCACTGGTGAGAACGCCGCGGCCGCCGAGGCGGCCGGTGCCGACGAGGTGGGCGCCGACGAGTTGATTGACAAGGTCGCCGGCGGGTACCTCGACTTCGACGCCGTCGTCGCCACCCCCGATCTCATGGGCAAGGTCGGCCGGCTTGGCCGGGTTCTCGGCCCGCGCGGCCTCATGCCGAACCCCAAGACGGGTACGGTCACGATGGACGTGGCGAAGGCGGTCACCGACATCAAGGGCGGCAAGATCGAGTTCCGCGCCGACCGGCAGGCGAACCTCTGCTTCATCATCGGGAAGGCCTCCTTCACCGACCAGCAGCTGTTCGAGAACTTGGTGGCCGCGGTTGACGAGGTGCTCCGGCTGAAGCCGACCACGTCCAAGGGCCGGTACGTCCGCAAGATCACCCTGAGTTCGACCATGGGCCCCGGGGTCCAGCTCGACCCGGCACGCCGGACAGCAGTCGACGCCTGACATGGACCGGGGAGCGGCGCTCCAGGCTCTCGGCGATCCGCGCACCACGGGGAACGTCCTGGCGGACATCGCTTCGGTTTACCCCGACTTGCGGGCGTACGTCGCCCAGCATCCGAACGCGTACCCCGGTCTCCTGGAGTGGCTCGCCGGTTTGGGCGATCCGCACCTCACCTGGACGGTTCAATCCGTCCGGGCCCACCGGGCCAGTCCGGGTGGGTATCCCGTCCCGGTTGCGCCCGCCCCTCATCCAGCCGCGCTGAAGGAGGGGTACCCGTCGCCGTACCCGTACCCCGGGGTCTACCCGCCGGGGAAAACGGGGGTCCAGAAGGCTTTTGACGCGATGACCGGTTTCGAGGGCAAGCCGATCGTCCGCTTCCGTGACCTGTTCCGCGACACGTTCCGGCGCCACTCCCGCACCGACATGGAAGCCCTCCTGGTGGCCGGCACGCGGGCCGCGCTGAACGACCGGCAATGGCGGCTGCCTTGGCTGTACTCGCGGGTGTTCGGCGTTCTCATCGCGACGTACGGGCTGTTGTGGCTCTGCATGATCATCTTCCGCGACACAAGCGGGTACGTCGTGCCCGGCGTCGTCTTCACCGGCGCGCTCGCGATGCCAGCCACGATCATGGTGTTCTTCTGGGAGCTGAACCAGGCGAAGAACGTCAGCTTCTTCGACGTGGTGCGCATCTTCTTCATCGGGGGTGCGATGTCGATTCTCCTGACCTTCGTCGTGTCGGCGGCGACGGATCTCCTGCACACTTCGGACTCGTACGGCGTCGGCGCGGCCTTCGTCGAGGCGACGTTCGTCGGTTTCACCGAGGAGTTGGCCAAGGCGGTCGCGGTCTTCGTACTCATCCGGAAGATGTACGGCGCGCTGATCTCCAACGGCCTGCTCGTAGGGGCGGTGGTGGGAACTGGCTTCGCCGTCTTCGAGACGATGGGGTACGGGACGGCGGGCTGGCTCAACAACGACCTCGAGTGGACCCTGCTCATCCGGGGCGTGCTGTCCGTCGGCGGCCACGTCGTCTGGACCGCCATCGCCGGGGCCGCCTTCATGGTCGCCCAGCCCAGGGGGGCGATGCAGATCAGCCTGGGGACGATGGCGTGGGGCCGTTTCCTGGCCCTGTTCGCGGTCCCCTTCGGGCTCCACGCGTTGTGGGATTTCGTCGCCTACACCGTCGTCTCCGACGCGGTCGCGTACCTGCTCATGGCCGGGCTCATCGTCGTCGCCTGGGTCTTCGTCGTCCGCCGCATCAACTCCGGTTTGCGGCAGTACGCGGCGCT
>JAIRVA010000029.1 GCA_031254155.1 Propionibacteriaceae bacterium | reverse complement strand
TGACGCGCCGCGGCGTGATCGGCTACCTGCCGCAGGACCCCCGGACCGGTGACCTCCACGTGACGACCAAGGACCGGATCCTGTCCGCCCGCGGGCTTGACCGGATCATGGCCCGGCTGGAGAAGCACACCCACGGGATGGCGGAGGGCGTGGGAGCGGAGCGCGAGGCCGCGATGGCGGGGTACGCCCGGGCGGAGACGGAGTTCCTGACCCAGGGTGGCTACGCGGCGCAGGCCGAGGCCAGCCGCATCGCCGCCAACGTCGGCCTGCCCGAACGGGTCATGGAGCAAACGCTCGCCACCTTGTCCGGCGGGCAGCGGCGCCGGGTGGAGTTGGCGCGCATCCTCTTCCTGGGTGCCGACTCGTTGCTGCTCGACGAACCGACCAACCACCTCGACGCCGACTCGATTGTCTGGCTCCGCTCGTACCTCCAAGGCTTCGGCGGCGGACTGGTGGTCATCTCGCACGACGCGGCTCTGCTGGGCGAAACGGTCAACAAGGTCTTCCACCTCGACGCGACGCGCTGCGTGCTCGACCAGTACCACCTCGGGTGGGCGAAGTACCTGGAACAGCGCGAGACCGACGAGAAGCGCCGCAAGCGGGAGCGGGCGAACGCCGAGCGGAAGGCTGCCGCGCTCCTGGCGCAGGCCGACTCGATGCGGGCGAAGGCGACGAAGGCCGTGGCCGCCCAGAACATGGAACGCCGCGCCGGACGACTGCTGGAGGGCCTCGAGGAGGCGCGGGTGGCGGACAAGGTCGCGCACCTGCGGTTCCCCGACCCCACGCCGTGTGGGAAAATCCCCTTGTCGGCGGCCGGATTGTCGAAGAGCTACGGCTCGCTCGAGGTCTTCTTCGACGTCGATCTTGTGGTCGACCGGGGCTCGCGGGTGGTCGTCCTCGGGCTGAACGGCGCCGGGAAGACGACCCTGCTGCGCCTGCTCTACGGGCTGGAGGAGCCCGATCTCGGTGGGGTCCAGCCGGGGCACGGTTTGAAGCTCGGCTACTATGCCCAGGAGCACGAGACGCTCGACGTCACCCAGACGGTGCTGGCGAACATGATGACGGCCTCGGCTGACCTGACCGAGACCGAGGCCCGGACCCTCCTGGGGTCGTTCCTGTTCACCGGTGACGATGTCGACAAGCCGACGCGGGTGCTGTCCGGGGGCGAGAAGACCCGGCTCGCCCTGGCGATGCTCGTGGTGTCGCGCGCCAACGTCCTGCTGCTCGACGAGCCGACGAACAACCTCGACCCGGCGTCGCGCGAGGAGATCCTGCGCGCGATCAACACGTTCAAGGGTGCCATCGTGCTCGTGACCCACGACGAGGGAGCCGTGCTCGCCCTGAATCCCGATCGGGTGCTGTTGCTCCCCGATGGCACCGAGGATCTGTGGAATCCTGAGTACATCGAGTTGGTCGAGCTGGCGTGAGAGGACAAGACATGAGGCGGTTAGTTGTCGCGGGGGTCGTGGCCCTGGTCGCCCTGACGGGGTGTACGAAGCAACCGGCTGCGACCCCGACCGAGCCACCGGTGGCGCCCACGCACCGGATCGAGGGGTCGGTTCTGCCGGCGAAGGCCGCCGGGTATTCGGCGCTGGGAGACAAGCCGGTCGCCCAGCAGACCACGGCGACGTACGGCCAGGATCTCGTACCCCTCAACATCGCCGTGGTGACCTTCTACCCGGCGAGTGCCGGGATGGGCACGACCCAACTCGGGGGCCAGCAGTGGTACGGGACGAGTCGGTGCGGCACCCTGTGGACGGGTGACAGCAAGGCGACGCCGCGGCCGACGCAGTCGGCGTGCATCACGTCTCTCCTTGACGGAGTCATGACCACCGTCTCCGGGGGCACGCAGACGCCGGAGGAGCTGTCGCGGCTCGCCAACGCCATCTCGGATGTCTTGGCGTAAAGGAACCGTAGATCAACGCTTCCCAAATGATAAGTTAGTGGCATGAGTACGGTCATTGATGTGTCCGACGTGACGGTGAGGCGCGGCCGTAGTTTCTTGCTTGACCACGTGACCTGGCGGGTCGAGGAGACCGACCGGTGGGTCGTCATCGGGCCGAACGGCGCCGGGAAGACCACGCTGATGCAGATCGTGTCGGCCCACATGTTCCCCACTCTCGGGGAGGTGCGGCTGTTGGGCGAGCGCCTGGGTGCTGTCGACGTGTTCGAATTGCGGCCCCGGATCGGTGTGTCGTCCGCCGGGCTGGCCGCCCACATCCCGCCGGAGGAGACGGTGGGTGACGTGGTGATCTCGGCGGCGTACGCGGTGTTCGGCCGCTGGCGGGAGGCGTACGGCGCCATCGACGAGACCCGGGCCGAGCGGCTGCTGTCCCAGATGCGGATCGACCACCTCAAAGACCGACGGTTCGGGACGTTGTCCGAGGGGGAACGGCAACGAACCCAGGTGGCGCGGGCGCTCATGACCGATCCCGAGCTACTCAT
Source organism: Propionibacteriaceae bacterium (assembly GCA_031254155.1). Classification (GTDB taxonomy): domain Bacteria; phylum Actinomycetota; class Actinomycetes; order Propionibacteriales; family Propionibacteriaceae; genus WQYJ01. Next base: position 5,937 of record JAIRVA010000029.1, on the reverse strand, counting down.
CCTGGACGAACCAACCGCCGGGCTCGACCTGTCGGGCCGCGAACTGTTGCTCGCCACGCTGTCCGAACTGGCGCTGGACGAGACGTCGCCGACGACGGTGATGGTGACCCATCACGTCGAGGAAATCCCGGCGGGAATCACCCACGCCCTGTTCCTCAAGCAGGGCCGCATCGTGGCGGCGGGCCCGCTTGAGCAGGTGATGACCGACGACGTGCTGAGCCGGACGTTCGACCTGCCGCTCAAGATCCGCGAGACCGACGGGCGGTGGTACGCCCAGGCCTTCCTCGCCCCGCGGCGCGCCCTGTAGTCTCGGTCAGCGGGTGGGGTCGAACTCGCCCTTGGGGGTGACGGGCCAGTCGTCCGGGTAGCGGTACGCGAGCGCTTCGTGGTCGCCGTACAACCGCCGGCGCGAGCGGTCCGACAGGCGGTCGCCGAAAACGACGCCGCTCAGGTGGTCGGTCTCGTGTTGCAGGCAGCGCGCCAGGAGCCCCGTACCGACGATCTCGACCGGGTCGCCGTTGTGATCCAGGCCGCGGCAGACGGCGTGGTCCGGGCGGGCGAGGGGGGAGTAGGCGCCGGGCAGCGAGAGGCAGCCCTCGTCCTCGCTCTCGAGGTTGCGGTCACGGCCGTCGGGCAGGGTGACCACGGGGTTGATCATGACGCCCGTGTGGATCTTGTCGTCCGCGTCGGGGCAGTGGTAGACGAACAGCGCCCGGTCGTCGCCGACCTGGGGGGCCGCCAGACCGACGCCCTCCGCCGCCGCCATCGTGGCGAACATGTCGCGCAGCAGCGTTGCGAGGTCATCGTCGAAGTCGGTGACCGGACGGGTCGGGGCGTGCATGACCGGCTCTCCCCACCGCGTGATGCGCCGGAGCTGCCCGTTCGTGATCAGGTCCCTGAGTTCGGTCATGTGTGTCCTTTCGTCGGTTAACGATCATACCCCGCGTGGCGAAAGTGCATTGGCAAGGGCGGGTACGGCATTCTGGTGGTGTGCCGACCGCCATCCCCTTGCTGTACCTGGACGAGTTTGACTCGTGGCTCGCCGTCCGGTACTCGCCGCGGACCCGGGCGTCGTACCGCGCCGACCTGACCCAGTTCGGGGAGTTCCTCGCTGGCCGGGGGTACGATCCGGCCGGACCCGTGGCCTTGGGAGACATCCGGGGCTGGCTGGCGGCGATGTCGGACGCGGGCCTGGCCCGGGCGACCGTCGCCCGGCGGGTCTCGGCGGTGAAGCGCTATTTTGGCTGGCTGGTGGCGGAGGGGTACGCGGCCGCCGATCCGAGCCGCGGACTCAAGTCGGTCAAGGTACCGAAACGGCTGCCCGTGACCATCACGCAGGGCGAGGCGCGGGACCTCATGGACGCGGTGGCGGCCGTGGCCGGGGAGACGGGCACGCCCGTTGCCTACCGTGACCTGGCGATCATGGAGACCCTGTACGCGACCGGGCTGCGGGTCTTCGAACTCACCGGGCTCAACCTCGGCTCGCTGGACCGGGGCCGGGGCCTGGTCCGGGTCGTCGGCAAGGGTGACAAGGAGCGGGCGGTCCCGATCGGGGTACCCGCCGAACGGGCGGTCGACCGCTGGCTCACGTACCGTCACGAACTCGTCACGCCCCGCAGCGGCGACGCCCTCTTCATCGGTGAACGACTGGGCGCTCGTCTCGACCAACGGGTCGTCCGGCGGATCGTCCACCGTAGTCTCGGGCTTGTCGACGGCGCCCCCGACCTTGGACCCCACGGGCTACGACACGCGATGGCGACCCACCTTCTCGAGGGTGGTGCCGACCTCCGCAGCGTCCAGGAGGTCCTCGGCCACGCCTCCATCACCACCACCCAGATCTACACCCACGTCACCTCCGAGCGTCTGCGGGCCGTCTTCGAGCAGGCCCACCCCCGGGCCTAGACGGCTAATTCCAAGCCATACGATCATGCGCCGCTCGTCCCACCAGGGTTATCATGGCAACAAGGGTTGGGGGTCGGTGAGGCTGCCGTCCACCCAGGTCTGGAAGTGGAGGTGGCAGCCGGTGGAGGCGCCCGTCGTACCCACCCAGCCGATCACCTGGCCCTGGGCGACCGTCGTACCCACGCGGACGCCGTAGCCCTGGGCGTGGTTGTACGACGTCCGCAGGGTGTGCCCGCCGACCGTGCCGTGATCGATGACCAGACGGTTCCCGTAGCCGGATGAGTACGACGACAGGGCGACGGTTCCGGCGGCCGCGGCCACGATGGGGGTCCCGCACGCGGCGGCGATGTCGAGCCCGTCGTGGAACTTCCACGTCCCGTAGATCGGGTGGAGGCGCAGCCCGTACCCCGAGCTGATGACGCCCGTCGTCGGGGCGATGAGTCCGGCGGCGCTGACCCCGCCCGCGGCGCCGGACCGGGCCAGGGCGGCGGCGTGCTCACGGACCGCCTCCAGCGACTGGGCGCTGATCAGGCGGATCGGACCGGCGCCCAACAGACTGAGGGGGTCGCGGTAGGTCTCGCCTGCCTTGAGCCCCCAGTGGAGGCACGCCTCGCCTGGACAGGGCGCGTGACCGGCTTGCAGCACCCCGATGGGATCGCCGGCCGCGACCGGCGCCCCGGCGCGCAGGCTGGACGCCACCGGCTCGTACGTGGTGGTGAACTCACCGTGGTTGACGCTGACCACGCCGTGCCCGGCGACCGTCCCCGCGAACGACACCACCCCGGCCAGCGGGGCGACGATGGTGGCGCCCGACGCGCCGACGATGTCAACACCGCGGTGTCCGGGCAGCCAGTCGGGGTCGGGCGCATCGAACTCGCGCGTGACATCGCCCAACAGTGGCGCCACCGCCCGGTCCGCCGCTTGGGCGGGGGGAGGGACGATGAGCGACAGGGCCACCGAGGCGGCGACGAGCAGCAGTTTCTTCATACCGATGACCATGTCGCCCGCGACCGGTCAAGTGAGCAAAGAGTTCCCGGTTGTGGATAGAATTGTCGTGTTCGCGTCGCCTTGTGCATAAGTCGGTACCACCGAAACCCTCGCTTTGACCGCACCGCGGTAAAAAGGGTAGAGTTGGACGCCGTTGCGCAGTGGGGTCACCCATGTGGGTGCTTCGCAATGCGTGAATTCCGTACGTTCGCTAGTGATGGAAGATGGTCGAAGTGCCTACCTATAGTCCCAAGCCGGGGGAGATTACCCGGAACTGGCTCGTCATTGACGCCGAAAACGTGGTGCTCGGCCGTCTCGCTGTGACGGTGGCCAACCTGCTCCGGGGAAAGAACAAGCCCCAGTTTGCCCGCCACATCGACACGGGTGACTTCGTCGTTGTCGTCAACGCCGACAAAATCGCGTTGACCGGCAAGAAGACCACCGGCAAGCTGGCCTACCGCCACTCCGGCTATCCGGGCGGTCTCCGCTCGGTGTCGTACGGCGACCTGCTGGCGACCGACCCGCGGAAGGCCGTGGAACGCGCCGTGTGGGGCATGCTGCCCAAGAATAAGTTGAGCCGTCAGCTCATCGGCAAGCTCAAGGTCTACTCGGGTGCCGAGCACCCGCACGCGGCCCAGAAGCCCCAGCCCTTCCAGATCACCCAAGTCACCCAGTGAGAGGTCCATCAGTGTCTGAAACGCAAGTTGCTCCCGTCGAGACCGCCGCGGACGAGATGCCAGAAGCCTTTGTCGATGAGCAGAATCGCGAGATTGCCTACCGCGCCGAGGAGACAAAGTCGGCCGAACGGACGGGTCGTCCGGCGGTGATCCAGAACTCCCGCGGCACTGGTCGCCGCAAGGAGGCGATCGCCCGCGTCCGGCTCATCCCGGGGAACGGCCAGTGGAGCATCAACAAGCGCACCCTGGATGACTATTTCCCCAACAAGCTGCACCAGCAGGAGGTGTCCGAGCCGCTCATCACGGCCGATGTCGCGGGATCGTACGACGTGATCGCGCTCATCAGCGGTGGCGGCGTCTCCGGCCAGGCCGGCGCGCTCCGGCTCGGGATCGCCCGGGCCCTCAACGAGGCCGACGCCGAGGCGTCGCGTCCGGGCTTGAAGAAGGCCGGCATGCTGACCCGCGATGCGCGCGTCAAAGAGCGCAAGAAGGCTGGCCTCAAGAAGGCGCGTAAGGCACCGCAGTACTCGAAGCGCTGATGGCTCGCCTGTTTGGTACGGACGGTGTCCGCGGCCGCGCCAACGCCGACCTGACGGCGGAGTTGGCGCTGGAGTTGTCGATTGCCGCGGCCCACGTGCTCGGCGAAGCCGATCCGGGCGTCCGGTTGCGTGCCGTCGTCGGCCGTGACCCCCGCGCGTCCGGCGAGTTTCTCGAAGCCGCTGTCGTGGCGGGCCTCGCAAGTGCCGGGGTTGATGTCATGCGGGTCGGGATTGTGCCGACGCCGGGGTTGGCCTTCCTCGTCACCGAGTTGGGCGTCGACTTCGGCGTCATGCTCTCGGCTTCCCACAATCCGATGCCGGACAACGGGATCAAGTTCTTCGGGCCGGGCGGTGTCAAGCTGCCCGACGATGTCGAGGACCTGATCGAAGAGGAGCTCGACAAGGAGTGGGTCCGCCCGACCGGCGACGGTGTGGGCCGGGTGACGGATAACCCGGAACTGGTGGACCGCTACGTCAGCCACCTGCTCGCCTCGCTGAAAGCCGACCGTCCGCTGGAGGGCCTGAAGATCGTCCTCGACCCGGCGAACGGGGCCGCTTCCCGGACGGCCGTGAAGGCCTTCATGCAGGCCGGGGCCAGCGTCACGGCCATTCACAACAAGCCCAACGGTCTCAACATCAACGACAACTGCGGCTCGACGCACATCGAGGCGTTGCAGCTCGAGGTGATCTCCTGCGGGGCCGACCTCGGGATCGGGCTCGACGGTGACGCCGACCGGTGCATCGCGGTTGACGCCAATGGCCGGGTCGTCGACGGCGACCAGATCCTCGCGATCCTGGCGCTCGCGATGAAGGACGAGGGCCGGTTGCACCAGGACACTGTGGTGGCGACGGTCATGAGCAATCTCGGGTTCTTCCGCGCCATGAAGGCGCACGGGATCAACGTCGACACCACGAAGGTCGGGGACCGGTACGTGGTGGAGTCGATGAACGCCAACGGGTTCACGCTGGGCGGCGAACAGTCCGGCCACGTCGTGATGAACGAGTTTGCGACGACGGGCGATGGCACGCTGACGGGCCTCCACGTGGCCGCGCGGGTTGTCCAGACCGGTCAACCGCTGGCGGAACTGGGTGCGGTCATGAAGCGGCTCCCACAGGTCATCATCAACGTCGGTAACGTCGACCGCGGGCGGACGAACCTCGACCAGGGTGTCGTCCGGGCGGTGGCCGCCGCCGAGACGGCACTCAAAGGTGCGGGGCGGGTCGTCCTGCGGCCGTCGGGGACCGAACCGGTCGTCCGGGTCATGGTGGAAGCCGACACCGAGGACCGGGCCCGCGAGGTCGCCGAGGGGCTCGCCGAGGTCGTGCGGGTCCGGCTGGCCCTCGGGCCGGTTAAGCCGGCGTAGACTTTCGCAAATCTAAGTTTCCCTAAACTTTCCGGAGGCGGATCCAGTCGATGTCGTGATTGGGCCCCTTGCCGATGACGACCGTGGCGCGGTCGCGGGTGGGCTGGATGTTGCGGATCAGGTTGGGTCCGTTGGTGGTGTCCCAGATGTCCGAGGCCATGCGGACCGCCTCGTCGGACTCGAGGTGCGCGTACTGCCGGAAGTAGGACTGGGGGTCGGTGAAGGCGGTCTTCCGCAGCTTGCGGAAGCGGTCCAGGAACCACTGTTTGATGGCCGGCTCGGGTGCGTCCACGTACACCGAAAAGTCGAAGAAGTCTGACACCGCCGGTCCCATCCCGCCGCCCGAGCGCCGACGCGCCGGCTGGAGTACGTTGAGACCCTCGATGATGAGGACATCGGGGTGATGGACGACCTGGGACTCGCCGGGAACGATGTCGTAGACGATGTGGGAGTAGACCGGTGAGTGCA
>JAIRVA010000364.1 GCA_031254155.1 Propionibacteriaceae bacterium | reverse complement strand
GGACGCGGTCGTGGACGCGGCCTCCCCTGTCGGGGCGCAGGTGGTCCACCTGCGGAACTGGGCCGAGCAGCAGGCCGCGAATGGCGCGTCCGGCGACCGGGACCTGGCCCCGGGCCACTCGCCGCGGGCCTGGACGCAGATCTCGCTCTCGGGCCGGGAATGCGTGGGCGCCTCCTGCCAGTACGTGGGGGAGTGTTTCGTGCAGGCCGCCCGGGCGGAGGCCGCCGCCTCGCAGCTCGTGGTCACCAACCACGCCGTGGTCGCCTTCGAGGCCGAGCACGGCTGGGCAGTGCTCGACCCCGATGTCCTCGTCGTCGACGAGGCCCACGAGCTCGCGGCGCGGGTGACGAACTGCCTGACCGACGAACTCAGCCCGCAGATGGCCGAGCGGGCGGCCCGGATGGCCGGCTCGTACCTCGCCGACGACACCCAAGACGAGTTGCGCGGGGTGGTCGAGCGCTTCACGGAGGCTCTGGAGACCGCGGATCCCGGGTTGGTCCGGGGCGGCGCGATCCTCACCGCGGCGGCTGACCTGCGCAATGTCCTCCGCCGGGTCATGTCGGCGGTCGGCCACGACGCGGGCGACACCCGCCGGGAGCAGGTCGCCAACGTGGTCAAAGAGGTGTTCGACATCGCCACCCGGATCGCGGGCGGCGATGAGGCCGACGTCATCTGGGTGTCGGCCCGCCCGCAGTTCGGCTCCCAGCTCGTGGTGGCCCCGTTGCGGGTCGACACGGCGATCCGGGAGGCGATCCTCACCCACCAGCCCTCTATCCTCACCTCGGCCACGCTCAAGCTCGGGGACTCCTTCGCGCCCATCGAGGCCGCCATCGGTCTCGGCGGGCCCGAGGCGGAGGAGGCCGTCCCGTACACCGCGGCCGACGTGGGTTCGCCGTTCGACTACCGCCGCCAAGGCATCTGCTACGTCGCCAGCCACCTGCCGCCGCCCGGGCGCGATGGGACCAGCGACGAAGCCCTGCAGGAGATCGCGGATCTGGTCGACGCGGCGGGCGGGCACACCCTCGGCTTGTTCTCGTCAATGCGGGCGGCCGAACGCGCGGCCGACTTCGTCCGCTACACCACCGACAAGGCGGTCCTGCTCCAGGGTGAGGGCCACCTGCCCGACCTCATCGCCCAGTTCCTGGCCGAACCGGCCCTGTCCCTCTTTGGCACGATCTCGCTCTGGCAGGGCGTGGATGCCCCGGGGGAGACCTGCCACCTCGTGATCGTCGACCGGATCCCGTTCCCGCGCCCGGACGAGCCGCTCATCCAGGCCCGTCAGGAGGATGTGTCCCGCCGCGGTGGCAACGGCTTCATGGACGTGGCGCTGCGCCACGCCGGCCTCATGCTCGCCCAGGGGACGGGTCGGCTCATCCGCCGGACCACCGATCGTGGCGTCGTGGCGATCCTCGACTCACGCCTGCTGAAGGCGCGGTACGGCCGGTTCCTCCTGACCTCCATGCCGCCGCTGTGGATGACCACGGACCGGCAGGTCGTCCTCGACGCTCTCGACCGGCTGGGCGTGGTGGGGACAGTCGGGGTTGATGGGCCAGGCCCGGTACGTGAGGCGCCCGTCGTACCCTGACATCTCGATCGTCGTCGAGGCCGACTCGGGAGTGAGGCCGTGCGCGTACGCCAAGACGTGGTTGACCGCCGTGGAACTCGCCCAGACGCCGAGGGCCGGGCCGGGCTGGCTCACGACCCGGGCGAGCTGGAAGACCTGGAACGGCCAGGTGGGGTCGAGGGCACGCCGGGCCAGGTCGGCACAGGTGAGGCAGCTCGTACCGGGGATGACGAACGGGCCCACACTGGCCGAGGCCTCGGTCGCCCGGACCACGAGGTGGGGCTGGTGGCGGGTTTGCAGGTCGGTGACGAGGACGCGGTCCGCTTCGACGGACTCGCTGGCGACGATGGTGAGGGTGGCGGACCGCCCCCGGGGCAGCCGGTCGCCCGCGGGGATCCGGGAGGCGGTGAGGAGGGCCGTCAGACGTTTGGCCAGGGTACCCGTGCCGGCGACCTCGACACTCAGGGGGGCGGGTACCAACGGACCGTCAGCCAGAAGGCCCCGTTCGACAAGGACGGCGAGCAACCAGTTGGTCCAGCGGGGCGTGGCCGCGGCAGACAGTTCTTCGACGGAGTGCCGCCCGTCCAGCAGCTCGACCAGCGCGGGGACTTCGGACGGGACCCCGGTCAGAATGACGGGACTGTCGGGGCCTCCGAGATGGAGGTCGTGAGGGGTACGCCAGACGGCGATACGGGGGATGAGCAACCGAGGATAGTACATACCATCCATCGTGCTCCGTTGCAACCGGGCTGTGGGGGTTATCCACAGACTTTTTTTGTCAGTTTCCGGACATGCCAGTGGGGGCGGCCCAAGCCACCCCCACCAACAGAGATATCTCTCAGGCTTTGCCGAGGATGCGGTTGAGGTTCGTACCGCAGACCGGGCACTTGCCCTTGGCCATGCGGGTCCCCTTGTCGTTCACGACGATGTTGCCGCTGGCAGTACGCTTCTCTTTGCACTTGACGCAATAGAACTCGCCCTCATACTTATCCGACACGATATCCTCCTTGGGTTTTGAGGACGCTCTGCCCTCACCATCACCACCGTAGCGCACGCAGGCGCCATTTCCCGCATCGACACAATGTGGTCGCGCGAAAAGGCGGGCGATATCACGCCTCGTCAAGGAAGCGTCGTAACTCGTCGTCCCAGGGGTCGTCGGCCTCGGCGGGCCGGGCGAGGAAAGCGGCCGGGTCGGCCACATCGGCCCCACTCGGCATCGCTTCGGGGTGGTGCCAGATATCATCGCGCCCATCGGCCCCGCGGGCCCCGCGGACAGCCTCCCAGAACCCCGCGGCCTCCCGGATCGCCTTGGGGCTCACGTTCACCCCGATGAGGGGGGTGACCACGGACTTCGGCCGACTGGTCGCCCGGTGGCGGCGCAGGCTCTCCGAGATGGCCTCCCACCCGGGCATCCAGCGGTTGGCAACGGTGGCGGTCACGTCGTCGACCCAGCCCTCGACGAGGGCGAGCAGGAGGTTCAGCCGGTCGAGGATGGCCTGTTGTTCGTCCGACCGGTCGGGGGTGAACAGGATCGAGAAGAAGTCGCTCTGGAAGGCCGCGACGGTCTCAGCCGACATGTGTTCCGGCACGGCGTCTTCCATCGCCCGGGCGATCGCCTCCGGGTCGACCCGCATCTCGCGCGCGTAGTGCTGGACCAGGGCGGTGATCTGGGGGGCGATCCAGCCGACTTGGAAGAACAACCGTTGCCGGGCCACGTCGCGCAGGGCACAGTACATCATGAGCCCCTCGTCCGCTAGCTCGGCCTGCTGCTGGATCGCTGCCAGGTTGGTCGGCAGGATCGCGACGACCGGCTTTGCCAGCAGCGGCAGCCCGAGGTCGGTACCCGTCATGGTGGTGGTGGCCGCCTGGCCGAGCCCTTCACCGACGTGGGCGCCGAACATGGCGGCGATGAAGCGCGACATGATGGGGTGGAGCGCCGCCTGGAGCCCGGCCATTTCGCCGTCGCTGTCATCGGACAGCCGGGACTGGATCGCGTCGTTGACCCCCGCGGCGAGCAGGCCGATCACGGGTTCGACCATCGCCTTCCAGGCGGGCAGGGTCGTCTCGATCCACTCGGCGCGGCTCCACACGACCGGCGTCACCGGTAGCGGGGGCAGGAGGGTGGCCTCGGTCAGCCACAGCTCGGCGAGGTGGACCGCCTCCGAAACCTGCCGGGCGGCCCGGCTGCTGCCCGAGGGGTCCGGCCCGAGCGAGGCGACGAACTGGCGGGCCATCTGGCGGACCGTCTCCCACACGACTGTCTCGTCGGACATCGAGTCGGAGGGGACGAGGCGGCGCATCATGGTCCGGAACAGGTCGGCCCGGACCTCAACATCGTTCACGTCGGCGTCCTCAGGCAGCCCAAGGTCCTTCAGCAGTTTGCGCAGAGCCTCCATGGGGTCCTCGGCGCCTGCGGGATGAAACGCGTCCATCTTTAGCCTCCTTCGTACCCCCTATTCTCTCCTATCTGACGGGCTTCGTGGTGGCATTGGCGTAGAGTGAGTCCCGTGAAGAGATTGTGGACCATTGTAAGTTCGGGCGGCGTACTGGCCGCCCTGACCGCGGTGGTCCTCTTCGTACCCACGGGTTTTGTGGCTCGTGAACCCGGGCTCACCCTCGATCTGACCGATCCGGACGCTCCCGTCATCCGGGTGGCGGGCACGGACACCGCCGCGTCCGGGCAGATCCTGGCGACATCGATGACCCAGTCCGACCAGTCGGTCCCCCTCACGCAGATGGTCATGGATTTCCTCGTGCCGAACCGGGACATCCTGCCCGCTGACGCGGTCTTGACCCCGGGCCAGACAGCGGCCGAGGCCCGAGAGGCGCGGCGGGCGCTGGTCTTGGCCGCCCGGGACGACGCGGTGGCCGCCGGAGTGGCGCAGGCTGGCTACGAAGTGGCGGCCTGGCCGAAGGTCCTCACCCTGCGCCAGGACGGGGCGGCGGCGGGGATCCTCCAGCCGGATGACCTTGTCGTGGCGATCGACAACGTGCCGGTGGGCACCTCGAACGCGGTCCGCGAGCAGATCCGGCAGAAGCAGGTCGGCGATCAGGTGCTCGTGACCGTCCTGCGGGCGGGTGTGACCGAAAAACTGACCGTCGACAAGCTCACCGCCTCCACCGCTGACCGGGCGGTCCCGACCCTTGGCGTCACGCTCTGGGGTACGGGCTACACCTATGCGCCGGAGGTGACGGCCGCGATCGACCCCGACCGGGGGGACCCGGCCCAGGGCCTGGCCCTCGCCATCGCGACCTACGAGCGGCTGGCTGGGACCGGTACCCCCGCCGGTACGACCATCGCCGCGGTCGGCCAGGTCACTGCCGCCGGGGAAGTCACCGCCGTGTCGGGCATCAACCAGCACGCGATGTCCGCCTGGGGTGCGCACGCGGGCCTGCTGCTCATTCCCCAGGCCAGTTGTGCCGATCTGACCGGAACTTTTCCCGGCCTGACTATCGCCGCCGTCACGAGTCTTGACTCGGCCGTCAACGCGTTGTCCCACTACCCCGACGCGGCGGGCCGTCTGCCCACCTGCTGAGTGCGGGCACTCGGCTGCCCATTTCGTACTCGTGTCGTACCCATGAGGTAAGCTGGTGCGCAATCATTATCAGGAGGTTTCGTGGCAGATCAGACGGCTTCGCGCCGGTCTCCCTTGAGAATGCGGACGCTACTCCCCACCGTTATTATCGTGATCCTGCTCGGGTACGCGTACACGGTCTTCGCCCAGGTGTGGACGGACCATCTGTGGTTCCAGTCGCTCGGCTACCATCAGGTCTTCACCACCCGGCTGGGCACCCAGGTGCTGCTGTTCCTGATCGCGGGGGCGTTCATGGGCGCGGCGGTCGGGGTGAACATCTGGCTCTGCCTGAAGACGACGCCGCTGGATGTCACCAGCCACACCACCGCCCAGGCGTCCTTCCATAACCTGGCCGGGCGGTGGCGCCGTCTCGTCATCGTGCTCCCGGCGGCGGCGCTGGGCCTGCTCACGGGCGCCTCGTGGATCGGCAACGCCACGACCGTCCTCGCCTGGCTCAACCAGGTGCCATTCGGCCAGGCCGACGCCAGATTCGGCCTCGATGTGGCGTTCTATGTGTTCGACTACCCGTGGTACCGGGCGGTGGTGGGCCTGTTCCTCGCCGTCACGGTGCTCTGCGCCATCATCGCCCTCGCGGGGCACTTCCTCAACGGGAGCTTCCTCGCCGACGTCGGCGGCCGGCGGCAGACGGCGCGGGCGGCCCACCTCCACGTCGGCATCCTGCTCGGTCTCATCACGGCGGGGTACGGCGTCACGAAGCTGCTCGACCGCTACGGCGTGCTGGTCACATCGGGGCAGCTGCTCGACGGTCTCACGTACACCTCGGACCACGCGCGGCTCACCGCCAACCTTGTCCTGGCGATCATCGCCGGGCTCACAGCCATCCTGTTCTTCGCCACCGCCGCCGGCCGGGGCTGGCGTCTCCCGCTGGTATCGGTGGCCCTCGTCGTCGTGTCGTCCCTCATCATCGGGGGGGCGTACCCGCTCCTCGTCCAGTCTTTCCAGGTCAACCCGACCGAGCCGGACAAGGAACGGCCCTACATGGAGATGAACATTGCCGCCACGCGGGCAGCGTACGGGATCGAGAACGTCCAGATCGAGGATTACTCAGCCGTGACGACCGCGGAGGCCGGCCAGCTGAAGTCGGACGCGGAGGCGCTGCCCGGCATCCGTCTGATCGATCCGCAGATGGTGCAGGACACGTTCGAGCAACTCCAGCAGGTCCGCGGGTACTACACGTTCTCACCCGTGCTCGACGTCGACCGCTACGTCATTGATGGCCAGGAGACGGATGTCGTGCTGGCCGCCCGCGAGATGGACCACTCCGGCCTTGACAAGGCGGTCCAGAACTGGAACAACCTGCACACCGTTTACACGCACGGGTACGGACTGGTGGCCGCGTACGGCAACAAGCGCCAGGCCGACGGCGAGCCCGAGTGGCTGGCGCGGGACATCCCGACCGTTGGCGCTCTGAGCGCCAGCGAACCCCGGATCTACTACGGCGAGATGACAAAGGACTACGCGATCGTCGGCCGTGAGGACGGCCAGGACCCCATCGAATACGACACGCCGGGCGGCGGCGCCCAGACCGGTGAGCAGTACAACACGTACACGGGGACCGGCGGCGTGCCGGTCGGCAACCTGGGCAACCGCTTGCTCTACGCCACCCGGTTCGCCTCGGTCAACCTGCTGTTGTCCGACCGGGTCAACGCGCAGTCGAAGATTCTGTACGACCGCACGCCCCAGGAACGGGTCCACGATGTCGCGCCGTGGCTCACGACCGACTCGGACATCTATCCGGCCATCGTGGACGGCCGGATCGTCTGGATCGTCGACGCCTACACGACCTCGCTCTACTACCCGAACTCGGAGCGCGTGACCGTCGAAGACGCGCTCTCCGACTCGCTCACCGACCCGAGTTCGGCGGCCTACGCCCTCACCTCGGAGATCAACTACATCCGCAACTCGGTCAAGGCGGTCGTGGACGCCTACGACGGCTCGGTGTCGCTCTACGCCTGGGACGAGTCGGACCCGATTCTCCAGACGTGGATGAAGGTCTTCCCCGGCTCGGTCCAGCCCAAGTCGGCGATCTCGGACGACCTGATGGCCCATCTCCGCTATCCGGAGGACCTGTTCAAGATCCAGCGCCAGATGCTGGCCCGCTACCACATGACGAGCCCGGAGTCGTGGTACTCGCAGTCCGACCTGTGGCGCATCCCGTCGTACCCCGTCCAGGAGCGCAACACCAGCAAGGAGCCGACGTACTTCCTGTCCATCAAGTGGCCGGACGCGACCGTGAACGGTGAGACCGTGCCGGGTGACGCCGGGCCGTTGTTCAGCCAGACCACCGTCTACACCCCGAACAACCGCCTGAACCTGTCGGCGTACATGTCCGTGGTGGCCGAGGCGACATCACCGTCGTACGGGACGATCCGGATCTTGCGCATGTCGGACACCCAGCAGATTGACGGGCCCGGCCAGGCGTACAACGCCATGATGGCCAACGAGCAAGTGTCCAGCGTGCTCCTGCCGTACTCGTCGGACGGCGCGGCGGCCAAGGCGCTCAAAGGTAACCTGTTGACGATCCCGCTGGGCGGGGGTCTGCTGTACGTCGAGCCGATCTACACCCGGCAAGTGAGTACGGACGCCGCCTACCCGATCCTGCGGTTCGTGGTGGTCCGCTTCGGGACCCACGTGGCGATCGACACGACGCTCCAAGGTGCCCTGGACAAGGTCTTCTCTGGTGACGCCGGCGCGACGACGGGCGAGGACAACGTGCCGCCGTCAACCGGGACGGGGACAGGTCAGCCAGGTCAGACGGGTCAGACGGGTCCCGACACCAGCGGCCAGACCAAGGACCAGCTCATCCAGTCGGCGCTGAAGGAGGCCGAGACCCAGTTCACGGCGGCGCAGACGGCGCTGCAAAACGGTGATTTAGCGGGGTACCAGGCGGCCAACAAGGCGGCCCAGGCGGCCGTCCAGCGGGCGCTGCAAGCCATGGGCCAGTAGCTTCGGACCTCAGTCCTGGTCGAAGCCCAGCCCGGCCAGTTCAGCCGCGTCCCCGACGACGACGATACTGGCCGCGTCGGGCGTGATGAGCGAGTCGTACGCCTCGGCGGCGCTCTCGGGCGTCACCGCGGCGAGGGCCCGCAGGTGGCCCGTCACGTGGTCCAGTGGCAGACGGGCGGCGGCCAGCGTCGCCGCCTGCGCCGCCACCGCGTCGGCGGTGTCGAACGTGAGCGGGGCGGACATGATGAGGTGGCTGATCGCGTCGCTCACCTCGTCGGCGGTGAACTCTGTGCGGCGGAGGATGCCCAGGGCCTCCGCGATCAGCGCGGGTGCGCTCGCGGTCTTGGTGGAGGTCGCGAGGTCGATGAGCCCAGCGCTCCGGTAGGGGCGGGGCGACAAGGCAACGCCGTACGTGTAGCCTAACTCCTCCCGGAGACGGGTGTTGAGGCGGCTGTTGAACCCGCCGCCGACGATGAAGGTGGCGACCTGGAGCCCCGCCCAGCGGGGATCCCCGCGGTCGATACCGTACCAGCCCAGCCGGATGTCCGCCTGGACCGCACCCGCGCGGTGGATGAGCCGGCGCCGGGCCGGGGCGGGACGGGGCGTCTCCGGTTCGACCGGGGTCGCGTCCGGCCGCCAGGCGGCGAAGGCCCGCTCGGCGCTGCCCGCCACGTCGAGGTCACCGAGGTCGCCGGCGATGATGAGCGTCGCTCCGCGCGGGGTGTAACAGCGCCGGTGGAACCCGGCCACGTCGGCCGCCTTGATCGCCGCGACCTGGTCGGTCTCCCCGCCGGTGGGCCGGGCGCCGCGGAGGCGGGCGTCGAGCACGGTCTCGCGCAGGACCGTCGAGGCGACGTACGAACCGCGCGCCTCCTGCTGCTCGATCTCGGCCAAGCGGTTGGCGCGGATGCGCGCCACGTCGTCGTGCTCAAACGCCGGGTTCGCCACGGCTTCGGCGAACAGGGCGAGCGCGTCGTCCAGGCCCGTGGACGGCACGTCCAGGAGGCACTGGGTGGTGGAGAGGCCCTGGAAGCCGCTGAACTCGGCGCCGACGTCTTCGAGCGCGGCCGCGTAGGCGAGGCCGGGATGGGCGAGGGTACCTTCGTCCAGGGTCCTGACCGCGAGCGTGGCCACCCCCTCCCGGCCCGCCGGTTCGGCGTTGAGGGGCAGTTCCAGGGCCAGGTTGCAGGCGAGGATGTACTGGCCGGGCAGGTCGTACGCCCAGACGGCGAGGCCCGAGTCCAGCTCGGTCACCGTGGGGCGCGGGAAGGCCCAGGGGGCGGCGGGAGCGATGGCGGGAC
>JAIRVA010000357.1 GCA_031254155.1 Propionibacteriaceae bacterium | reverse complement strand
AGCGCCTCGCGGTCGGCCTGGTCCAGGATCTCCTCAGCTTCGCGCTGGGCCTGCGTGATGATACGAGTCGCCTCGGCGTCGGCCTTGCTGCGGACCTCGCCGGCGTAGCCCTCGGCCTCGGTCCGGGACTGCTCGGCGGAGGTCTTCGTGTCGGCGGTCAGCTTCTCGGCCTCCCGCTTGGCGGTCGACCGGACATCCTCGCTCTCGGCCTGGGCGAGCGACAACATCTGCGAGATGCGCGACCCCAGGTCATCGAAGGTCGGTGCCTTGGGCGCCTGGGCGACACGATCCTCCAGATCGGCCGAGTACAGCGACAGCTCGTCCAACTCCTGCTGCAACTGGTCGATGGTGGCCTGCAACTCCCCCGTGTCGGCGTTGTCCCCGGCCGACCCAGCGCGGGCGGCCTCTAACTCCCTCGTCAGGTCGTCGATCGCAGCGTTGACTTCTTCGGGATCGTACCCCCGAAGGATCATCCGAAATGTGGGCATGTGTCCTCAATCTCTTTCTTCATAGTTGTTAACTTCCTACCGGATTTTCCGGTACAGCCAAAGCTTCGATAACTCCCGACAACTGACCCAGTTGGGCAGCTATGTTATCGCGGCGGCGTGCCAGGGTGGCCGCCTCCATGCGGGCCCGCTCCATGTACTCGCGGACCTCGTTGCGGATGGCATCGGCATCCTGCCGGGCCTGCGTCACCACATCGATCGCCTCCTGGCGGGACCGACCCGTCCGCTCGGTGACGCTACGTTGCAAGTCTTCCATCTCGGCCATCGCCCGGGCCCGCGCCTCGGCCGCCGCGCTTTCCTGGCGGGCGATCCGGTCTTCAGCCTGGGCCTTCAACCGCTGGGCATCGCTCCGCGCGCGCTCCAACAGGCTGTCACCCTCGGCCTGGGCCTCGTTGCGGAACGTCTCGGAGTCCGTTTTCGCCCGGTTCATGATCGCCTGGAAGGTCTCGTTGAGTTCCATACGCTTCGTGGAGACTTCCAGGTCGACCTCACGCCGGATCGCGTCGGCCTCCGCCTGCGCGCCCGCCACCAGTGCCTGGACCGACTCCTGCGCGACCGCCACCTGGTGCGACACGTGGTCGAGGCGCTCCTGGGACTGGGCCTGGCCGCCCGCGATGATCGCGTCGAACTCGGCCTGCGCCTCGCGGCGGAGGGTGGCCACTTCTTCCTCGGCCTGGTGTTTCGAGTTGTCGATCGCGACGCACGTCGCTTCCATCTCGACCTGCATCGCGTCCCACAGGCGCTGCAGTTCCTCCTCGACCTCCTGCCACGCCTGCGCGACCTCCAGATCCAGTTGGTCGCGCCGCTGGCGGCTCTCCGCCTCGATACCGGCCCGCATGGCATTGATCTCGGCGTCGACGGCGGTCCGGTACTCGCTGATGCGCTGGTACGCGTCGGACTCGAAGTCGGCCACGACTGAGAAGATCGCCTTCTCCCGCTCCTGGGCGCGCGTCTGGGCGTCCGACACCTCGTGGCGCGCCCGGTCCAGCACCTCCTGGACGAAGCCCTCGGCTTCGCGCGCGATACTGCGGGCCTTGTCGGCGGAGTCACGGACGATCGACTCACCCGTAGACTGCGCGAGATCCATCGCGGCGAGCACGACGGCTTCCGACTCCCGGCGCCGCTGGTCGAGCAACGCCGCCGCGACCTGGTTCTCGTGGGCGAGCTTCTCCCAGCGGTCCTGGGCGCTCAACAGTTCGGCTTCCGTCTCTTCCTTCAGGCGATCAGCGAGGTTCTGAGCGTGTGTCAGCACCACGTAAGCGTCTTCCCTCTCTCCCTGCGGAGCAGGAGTCAGGGCATCGGTCATGGCAACCTTTCTCCTTTCGACAGTGGTGGCGCGAAGCGATTGACCCGGTCCAGGTCCGGTCCGTACCCGTCCCTGTTACCAAGGATTATGCCACACTCCGATAGCCAACTTGCGCACATACTAGCAGGACGGCCCGGAAACGTCTCACACATTTTTTGGGGCGCCCTCTTCGAGGGCCCTGAAGTTGGCCCGCCGCGCCGTCGTGCCGTCGTCAGTCGGCGAAGACCGCCCGGAGCACGTCGCCCACCCACGCCACGAGTGCCTCGTTGACCAGCGGCGTCCCCTCCCGTACCCCCGGAGCCGGGAGGAGAACGTACCCCTCGGGCTTGACGATGGAGCCGGGGTACAGCCGGGCGAGGCGGGCGCGCCGGGAGTCGGGCAGCGGCTGGGTAGGCGTGAACCGGACAAACTTCCCCTGGGCCACAACCTCGGCCACCCCCGCCTGACGAGCCTCGATGCGCAGCTTGGCGACGGCGGTGAGCGCCCGGACCACCGCTGGCGGGTCGCCGAACCGGTCCGTCAGTTCTTCGAGCACCTCGGCGAGCCCGGCTTCGGTCGTCGCGCCCGCGATGCGGCGGTACATCTCCAGGCGCAACCGCTCCGAGTCGATGTACGTGCTGGGCAGGTGGGCCTCGACCGGGATCTCGACCCGCATCTCGGGGGTGTCCGCCGCCTCCGTTCCGCTCTTGAACTCCGTGACCGCCTCGCCAACAAGTCTTAAGTAAAGGTCGAAACCCACCTCGGCGATGTGCCCGGATTGCTCAGCGCCGAGCAGGTTCCCCGACCCGCGGATTTCCAGGTCGCGCATCGCGATCCGCAGGCCCGAGCCCAGGTCGGTATTGGCGGCCATGGTCGCCAGCCGGTCGTGGGCGGTCGGCGTCAAGACCTTGTCGGCCGGGTAGAAGAAGTACGCGTACCCCCGGTCGCGCCCCCGCCCGACGCGGCCCCTGATCTGATGGAGCTGGGAGAGCCCCATCAGGTCCGCCCGGTCGATGATGAGGGTGTTCGCGGTCGAGATGTCCAGACCCGACTCGATGATGGTCGTGCACACGAGCACATCCGACCGGCGGTCGACGAAGTCGGTCATCACCGCCTCGAGCTCCCGCTCCCCCATCTTGCCGTGGGCGCGCGCGACGCGAGCCTCGGGGACCAGTTCGGCGATCCGGTGGGCCAGCCGGTCGATCGACTCGACGCGGTTGTGGACGTAGAAGGCCTGGCCCTCGCGGGCGAGTTCCCGGCGGATGGCGGCGACCACCTGGCCCTCGTCGTACACCCCGGCGAACGTGAGGACGGGGTGGCGCTCCTCCGGCGGGGTCTGGATCTGGGACAACTCACGGATGCCGGTGACCGCCATCTCGAGCGTCCGCGGGATGGGCGTGGCGGACATGGCGAGAATGTCGGCGTCGAGGCGTAGCTTTTTCAGGGCTTCCTTGTGCTCGACACCAAAACGTTGTTCCTCGTCGATAATGACCAGGCCGAGGTCACGGAAATGAATGTCCTGGCTCAACAACCGGTGGGTACCGATGACGACGTCCACCGACCCGTCGGCGAGGCCGGCCAGCGTCTTCCGCTCTTCGGCCGGGGTCTGGAAGCGGGAGAGGGGTGCGACGGTCACCGGGAAGCCGGCGAACCGGCCGGCGAAGGTGGCGAAGTGCTGGGTGACCAGCAGCGTCGTCGGCACGAGGACGGCGACCTGCTTGCCGTCCATCGCCGCCTTGAAGGCCGCCCGGACCGCGATCTCCGTCTTGCCGTAGCCGACATCGCCGCACACCAGGCGGTCCATCGGGGTGACGGCCTCCATGTCATGCTTCACCTCGTCGATGCAGGCCAACTGGTCCGGCGTCTCGACGAAGGTGAAGGTATCCTCCATCTCCTTCTGCCACTCGGTGTCGGGTGAGAAGGCGAAGCCGGTCGCGGCCTGGCGGGCCGCGTACAACTGGACGAGTTCGCGCGCGATCTCCCGGACGGCCTTGCGGGCGCGGGCCTTGCGCCGCGACCAGTCGGCACCCCCCAGGCGGTCAAGGGCGGGGTCCTCGCCACCGACGTACCGGGTGATGAGATTGAGCTGGTCCATGGGGACGAAGAGCCGGTCGCCCGGCTGGCCCCGCTTGCTGGCGGCGTACTCGATGACAAGGTACTCGCGTTCGATCCCGCCGATCACCCGCTTCGTCATCTCGTGGTACCGGCCAACCCCATGGGCGTCGTGGACGACGAGATCGCCAGCGGTCAGGCTGAGCGGGTCGACCTCTTTCTTGCGCCGGGTGGGCAGGCGGCGGTCCCGCTTGTCCGCCGTCTGGGCACCCGCCAGGTCGGCCGCGGTGAACACGGTCAGATTGAGGGCGGGGACGTGGAGTCCGCGGGTGAAGTCGCCCCGCAGGATCGTGACGAGGCCGGGCCCGGGCTCGGCGGCCGCCCGTTCGGCGAGGTGGGCGGGGACGCCGGACTCCGTCAACACGTCCCGGAACCGCTGGGCGAGCCCGCGCCCCTCGGTCAGCAGGACGACGGTTTCCCCCGCCTCAACCCGGCGGGCGATCTCGGGAACGCCACCCGCCGGAGCGAGCGGGGGCAGAGGTTCCGCGGCGATGACGACGGACTCGTCGGCGGCGTACGGGCTGAGGGTCCACCAGGCGAGCCCGCGGGCGAGCGCGGCCTGCCGGACCTCGCCCAGGCTCTGGTACGCGGCGGCGCCGAGGTCGATCGGGGCCTGGCCGCCCCCGGCGGCGGCGGCCCACGACGCGTGCAGGAACTCCTCGCTGGTGGCCTTGAGATCGGCGGCGCGCGAGCGGACTAACTCGGGGTCGCACACGAGGACGAGCGTTGAGGGGGCCACGACGTCGGTGAACATCTCCATGCCCGGGGTGAGCGCGGGCGCGAGGGCCTCCATGCCGTCGACCGCGTGCCCGTCGGCGATCCGGTCGAGCATGTCGGTCAGCTCAGGATGATGCGGGATGAGCGCGCGGGCGTTCGCCCGGACCGTCTCGGTCAGCAGCATCTCCCGGCAGGGCGTCGCCGTGATCTCGTCGAGCGACACGTCCGCCGACCGCTGGTCGGCGACGGCGAACTGGCGGATCTCCTCGACGGTGTCCCCGAAGAAGTCGATCCGTACCGGTGCCTCGGCGGTCGGGGCGAACAGGTCCACGATCCCGCCCCGGATCGCGAACTCGCCGCGCCGCTCGACCAGATCGGTCCGGACGTAGGCGGCGCGGACTAGGGCGAGGGCGAGGGCGTCCAGGTCGTACGTCTCCCCCACGCGGATCGTCACCGGCGACATGGCGCCGAGACCCTGGACCTGGGGCTGCAGGAGAGAGCGGACCGGTGCGACGATGACTCGGGGCGCCGGCCGCTCATCGTTGCCGGCGAGGCGGCGGAGCACCTCCAACCGCCGGCCGACCGTGTCCGAGCGCGGGCTCAGGCGTTCGTGGGGCAGGGTCTCCCAAGCTGGGTAGTAGGCGACCTGATCCGCGTCGAGCAGCGAGGTGACGGCGGCCGCCACCGCCTCGGCCTCGCGGTAGGTGGAGGTCACGAGCAGCAGGGGCCTGGTTTCGGCGAGGACCGCGGCGAGGAAAGGCCTGACTTCGGGGATCGCGATGAGGTCGCCCTGCGTCGTCACACTGGCCGCCGAAACGGCCCGGCACAGGGACTCCTCCCTAGACATAAGCCGCGTCAGACCGTGCACCCGTACAGATTACCCCAGCGGCTTCAGGAGTTGTACCGCGACTGGGTCGGTTCCAGCCCGTCGAGGATCAGGGACTGGACCGCGTCGGCGGCCTTGACCACCATGTCGTGGAGCTGGTCTTTCTCGGCGGCCCGGAAGCCGGTCAACACCCAGTCGGTCACCTCCATCCGCCCCGGCGGACGGCCGATACCGACGCGGACCCGGTAGAACTCGCCCGTCCCCGCGAGAGCCCGGATGGACTTGAGCCCGTTGTGCCCGTTGTCGCCACCGCCGGACTTGGCGCGCAACTGGCCGAGGTCGAGGTCCAGTTCGTCGTGGACGACGATGAGGTGGTCGGGTTTGAGTCTGAGGTCGCCCACGAGGTTCCGGACGGGGATCCCGGAGTCGTTCATGTACGTCCGGGTGGTGGCAAGAATGACCCGCTCGGCCGTGATCGCCGGCTGGTTGACACCCGCCAGGCTCACGCGGACCTCCGCCACATCCGCCTTGAGGAGCCGGCGCGGCTTCCAGGCGGCCGACCCCCGCCGGGCGATCTCGTGCGCCACCATCACTCCGACGTTGTGGCGGTGGGACGCGTAGGCCGGGCCCGGGTTCCCGAGCCCGACCACCAGCCACGTCGCCAAGGCCTACTCCTCCGTGGCCTCTTCGGCCTCACCCTCGGCCTCAACCGTGATCTCGCCCATATCCTTGGCCTGCGGGGCCTGGACGGACAGAATGAGGTCATCGGGCTCGCCGGGGAAGACGGCGCCGGCGGGCAGGACCAGATCCGCCGCGGTCACCGTGTAGCCGACCTCCTGGCCTTCGACGCTGATCTCGATGTGCGGCGGGATGTGGGTCGCCTCGACCTCGAGCATGATCGTGGTCTGGTCCTGGATGACGACCGCCTCGCCCTTGACCTCGCCGGTGACTAGCAACGGTACCTCGACGTGGACCTTCTCGCCACGCTTCACGATGATGAGGTCGAGGTGCTCAATCGTGTCGCGGACCGGGTCGCGCTGGATCGCCTTTGGCAGCGCCAGCTGGGGCTTCTCGCCGGGGAGACGGATCTCGAGCAGGGCGTTGGCCGTCCGCAGGGCCAAAGTGGTGACGTGCGTCGGCAGGGCCAGGTGGGCCGGCGTACCGCCGTGGCCGTACATCACCGCCGGGATCAACTTGTCGCGCCGCAGCCGCCGGGCGGCCCCCTTGCCAAACTC
>JAIRVA010000304.1 GCA_031254155.1 Propionibacteriaceae bacterium | reverse complement strand
GCATCGACATCGAGTGGTTGAGCTTCGGTGCGGGTACCCCCTGGGAGATCCCGGCCGCGACGACGTCCCGGCCCAAGCCAGCCGGCCCCAAGGACATCACCCGGATCGTCGACTCGATCCGCGCCGCCGCCGCCACGGCGGGCTTGCCCCTGCCCCGCAAGCCCTGGCTGCCCGATCTGGCACCGTCGTACGACCTCGACGAACTGTTGCCCCTCTCGCTCAAGGCCTCCCGCGAGGAGGCGATGACGGCACTCGTGCTCGGCGTCATGGACGACCCCGCCAACCAGGCCCAGCACCCGGTGTTCTGGCGCCCCGACGAAGACGGCAACCTCGCCATCTACGGTGCGAGCGGTTCCGGCAAGTCGGCCGCCCTGCGGACCCTCGCCATCGCCGCCTGCATCATCGCCAAGACCGCGCGGATCGACGTCTACGGTTTCGACTGCGGCGCGTCCGGGCTCGCCATGCTGGAACCCCTGCCGCCCGTGGGCGCCATCATCGACGGCTCCGACCAGGAACGCGTCGGCCGGCTCCTGCGCCGCCTCGCCCAGACCCTCGACGAGCGGGCGGCCACGTTCGCGGCGGCCCGGGCGGGCTCGCTGCCGGACTACCGCCGGATCACCGGCGACGCCGCGTTGCCGCGTATCGTCCTCCTCATCGACGGCTTCGCGGCGTTTCGGGAGCTGTACGAGAACTCGTCCGAGCTGGCGTTTCTCTTCTCGCTCCTCGCCCGCTTGCTGGCCGAGGGCCGCTCCGTCGGCATCCATGTCGCCCTCACGGCCGAACGTCCCAACGCGGTTAGTACGTCGCTGTCGGCGAGCATCCAACGGCGGCTGATCCTGCGGCAGGCGGACGAGAACTCGTACACCCTTCTCAACATCCCCAAGGACATCCTGGGCAGCCAGAGTCCGGCGGGCCGCGCGGTGTTTGCCGAAGAAAGTAACGAGATCCAGGTCTCGGTGTTCAACGCCTCGCCGGACACGGAGCGACAGGCGGCGTCGATCGACAAGCTCGCGAAGAGCATGGTCCAGGTCGGGGTACCGCCGGCGCCGGGTGTCGAACGCCTGCCCACGTTCATCCCCGCCGCCGGGGTCCCGGCCACGGTCGGCGGCCTGCCCACCCTGGGCGTGGCCGAGGACACGTTGGCACCGGTCGGCTTCCGGGCCGACGGCACGTTCATGGTCGCCGGGCTGCCCGGCTCCGGCCGGACCACCGCCCTGCGCTGGCTCGTCCAGTCCCTCCACCGGTGGGATCCCCGCGTCCCGAAGTATTTCGTCGGCCCGGCCCGCTCGATCCTCCACGCGGCCGGGCTGTGGGCCGACACGGCGACCTCGGAGGCCGACGTCGCCGCCCTCAGCGAGGACATCCTGCCCCTGTTGGAACGCCCGGCCGGCGATCACCCGGGCGCCGTTCTCGTCATTGAATCGCTCCCGGAGTTCCTCGGGTCGTCGGCCGAGAACGCTCTGGTGGCGCTCATCCGGGCCGCGCGGCGGAGCGGCCACTTCGTGATCGGCGAGTCGGAGACCGCCGGCTGGGGCTCGGCCTGGCCGCTCATCGCGGAGATCCGCAACGGTCGGCGCGGGATCGTCGTCCAGCCGGACCAGGCCGATGGCGACGGCCTGTTCCGCGTCGGTTTCCCCCGGGTCAAGCGGGCCGACTTCCCGCTCGGGCGCGGCATCGTGGTCGACGCCGGGAAGTACCGGACCGTCCAGCTCCCCATGCCGGACTGAACCGTGGACTGAACCGTGGTTGATCAGCGGTAGCTGTTGAACGCCGCCCCGAGAATGGCGACGAAGATGACGTAGAACACCACGCCGGCGATAACCGAGATCAGAGCCCCCTTGCCGGCCGACTTGGCCTTCAGCGGCGTCTGTTCCCGCCAGACCAGGAAGAGGATCAGACCGACGACCGGGATGAAGAAGCCCAGCACGGCGTACCCGAAGTTCGGCGCGTCGGCCGGCCGCGGCTGGTACGTGGGTGCCGACACCGGGTAGGCCGGTTGGTAGGGGGCCGGGGTCTGGTAGGCCGACGGCTGGTAGCCCGGCGTCACCTCCGGCTCGTAGACCGTGAGATCGGGTTCCGCGGACATGGCCGGGTAGGCCCCGCCCAAGACCGGCGGTTCGTACGCCGACGCCTGGCTGTAACCGGGCCCCGGGGTGTACGACGGCGTCTCGTACGCCGGAGCGGACGGATACGCCTGGGCCGGTACCGCTGGCTGGACCACCGGGGCCACCGGGGCGGCGGGGACCGCCGGGGCCGGTCCCCCGCGCCGGGCCGCCACCGCCGCCTTCACCGCGGGGTCGCCCACCGCGTCGAGCCACTCCAGCAGACCCGGGTAGGCCGCCGGGTGGGCGGCGACCGCGGCCCTGAGACCGGGGTACTGGGTCGCGATGTCCGCGATCACGGCCGCCGGGGTCGCGGGCTCACCCACCGCCCGTTGAGCTTCGACTAGATCCATGTGTCTCTCCTTTGTGTCAGGCTGCCTCGTCATCATCGACAGCGTCGGGGTTGTCAAGCAAGCTGAGGTCGGCCTGGGTGACGAAGCCAGCGGAGATCGCCCACTCGACGAGCCGCGCCCGGCGGCCACTGGCGTGTTGGCGGACGCCGCCCCGCATCCCGTCGATGCCGAGCCGGTCCAGCTTCGCGCACACATTGTCCACTTTCTTTTCGAAACGCTTGCTGGCCCAGCCGATCCGCTCGGCCGCGGCGGCGTTGGACGGGATGTGCACCACGCCGAAGCCCTCGCGCAGTAGCATCGGCTCGGCGAGGGCGAGGACCGCCAGCTTCTGGGCGGCGGTCCAGCCGACCTCACGGATCGTCGTGTCGCCCTCCGCCTCGGCGTCCTGGATGCCCTCCTGCCAGCGCGGGTGGTCGTTGGTGATGGCCAGGCGGTACGTGCACGGGCCAGCGGTGAAGACCACCTCCACCTGGTCGAACACGAGCGGTACGCGGCTCGACGGGCCGAGCCACGCCTGCAACCGGGTCGCCTGGTCGTACACCGTCGCGCCGATGCCGCCGCCGACGTTCGCCAGCCACCAGAAGTCGTTCTCGTAGGCGAGGCGGAGCAAGCGGCGGTGGAGGTACGGGTTGTGGTCGAGGCCGAGGTCACCCTCCCGCCCGATGTCAAACGGGGTGTCGGGGTTGACCTCGTAGATGGTGCCCTCGTACTCGACCGTGAGCCGGGGAGCCGACGGTGCGGCCTCGGTGGTCATGCCGCGCACCTTTCGACTTCGGCCGACCCCGCGCCCGAGCGGATGGTCATGACGTTGATGCACGTCGGCTGGCCCGCGGTCTGGGGTACGGTGACCTCGGTGTCGGCGGTGAACTTGACGTTGTCCGGGGAGCCGACGATCGTCCAGCGGTACTGGTCGCCGGGCTGCGGGTCGGGGTTGGTCCAGGTGAACACGACCGTGGCCGACGCCGCGTCGACGGTGCCGGCGAGGTTCTCCGGCGCGGGCGGGATCTGGGTCTTGCCGCCCGGATCCTGGGGGTTGGCCGTCGGGGTACCCGTCGCCTCGTTGGTACCCGTCGGCGTACCACCCTTGCCCAGGAGCACCGCGATCGTCACCGCCCCCGCGATGACGACCACCACGACGACGGCGACCACAATCCTCCACCACGACGACGGCTGGGCGGCCGGTTCGGGCGTCACCACGGCGGGGGCCGGGACCGGCGACGCCATCACCATGGGCCGCAACTGGGTCGGGTCGATGTCGCGCCTGGTCTGGGTCCGGTCGAGCGGAATGTCCGGGAGGACCGGACCCGGTGCGGCCGTGGGCCACCCGGCGCCCGTTGCGCCCGTCGGGTCGATGAGGGTGATCGGGCGCAGGCTCGTACCGACGACATCGTCATCACCACCCCCGAACCCGGTGTCGTGGGGGGTGTCGTCGAGGATGTCCATCCCCGTGGGCGGCAGGCCCAACTCGGTCTCGACCTCCCGGAGCGCCAGGCCGAACGCCTTCATCGACGCGTACCGGGCCGCGGGCGACTTCGCCATCGCCGTCGACAACACCTGGTCGAGCGACGCGGGCGCGTCGACCCGGCCGAGCGGCTGGTACGGCGCGTTGCGGATCCGGTCGATCATCGCGTGGGCCTGGTTGTTGCCGCCCGGCACCTCGAAGGGCGGGCGCCCGGCCAGCAGGGCGTACACGGTCGCCGCGAGGCTCCAGACATCGGACTGCCGGGTCGGGTGGGGGTCCTTGTCGAAGGACTCGGGCGGGCTCCACGGGATCGACATCCCCTGTGCCCCGCCCCGCTCCGCCTCGGCGTTCGTCATCGCGATCCCGAAGTCGCCGAGGACGGGCCGGCCCCACCGGTCCGTCAGGATGTTGGCCGGTTTGATGTCGCGGTGCAGAATCCCCTGGGTCGTCGACCCCGGCACCCGGATGCGGTGGGCCGACTCCAGCGCGCCGGCCAGTTGGATGCCGATCTTGAGCGAGTTCGCCAGCGACCGCTGGGACTGCCGGAGGCCCTGCGACAGCGCCGGGCCCGGGTAATACTCCATGACGAGGTACGCCCGGCCGTCCGCCGCGACGCCCGACTGGAATACGGTGACAATGTTCTGGTGCTGAGACAGGCCGGCCATGGCGTCAGCCTCGTTGTCGAGACGCGACGCCGCCTCCGTTCCCGCCATCGACGAGTGCAAGACCTTGATGGCCACGTCACGCCGCGGCGTGGCCTGGGTGTACAGAAAGACGTCGGCGAACCCGCCGTGCCCCAAGAGGCGGACGAAGGTGAAGCCAGGGATGGTGGGGGCCGGCTGGGTCGCCGTACTCACGCCAGCTCCTCGATGGCCACACTCAGTTCGTTGCTCAACCGGTAGACATCACCCGCCTGGGCAATCGTCTGCTCCGCGTCCGTGAAGCGCCGGTCCGGCTGGCCCACCCGGCACAGGATCGTACCGTTGCGGCCGAGACTCGTGACAAGCACGCTCCAGTCCTCCAGGTCGATCTTCAGGTGCGTCGAGGAGACGTGCGGATCGTCGACGGTGATGACCGTCGGAATGTCCTGGTTCGAGAACCGCGCCACCTCGGGCCGCCGACCGATGATGAGCGGGCCGGTCAGGGGGACGACCCGGCCGTCCGGCAGCCGGACCCGGCCGAGCGCCGGCCGGGGGATCTGCATCGCGTCCCCGGTGAGGGGTACGCCGCAGGCCCGGCAGGCCACGCGCTTGGTCGGGTTGGCCGTCCCGCACGTCGTACACATCCGGGCCAGGACCAGCGGACCGGTCGGGGGCGGGGGCGGCGGTGCGACACCGGTGATGGTGTAACCATCGTGCTCGGCGGCCGGGACCGACAGCATCGTCATGCCATCGTGATCCTCCGGGTCGTCCAGATCGGCGAGGGACAAGACGGTGTGGCCGTCGTGGTCATCAAGATCGGCCGGTGGCGGTGGCGGGGGTGCCGCGGGCGGTACGGGGGCCGCCCCGGGTTCGGCGCCGTCGAGGAAATAGTCCCGGTAGAACGTGGTCGAATGGACATCCAGGTCGTCCGCGCCCGCCGACTCCCCCTCGAAGGGGTAATCGCCGGTCATCAGGGTGGTCTGACCGGTGGGTTCGGGTGGACCGGCCGGTTCCGGCGGGGGCGGGGGTACGAGGCGGTCCGGCTCGGGCGTCAGTTCCGGCGGTGGCGGTGGCGCCGGGGGTCCGGGCACGGGTACGTCTGGCGTCGCGGGCGCCGGTTCGGCGGCCGGCTCGGGGAGTCCGGGTACGTCCGGTACCCCGGGCGCGTCGACCACCGGTGCAACCGGTGCGGCCGGCCCCGTGGTCGGAACCTCGGCCGGCCTGGTGGGAGGCGCCGGGTCGGGGGGCCAGGCGCGGACGACCAGGGGCGGGGCGAACGGGAGCGTGTCCGCCGCGGTGGGCGTCGCCACCGCCGGCTGGTCCGGCGCGGCCGCGCCCGGCGCGACGTCCTCACCCACGACCGTGAGGGCGGCGAGTCGGACCACCCCGGCCATGATGGGGAACGCCGGGCCGCCGTCCTCGGCGACGATCCGCAGGCTCGTCAGCTGGCCCACGAGTTCCTCGCGCCACGTCATGACGCCCGCCCCGGTGATGTGGACGGCGCCGTCCGCGCCCGTACCTTCGATCACGAGGTGGCCCCGGACCGCGACGTGGACGCCCTGGTCCTCG
Source organism: Propionibacteriaceae bacterium (assembly GCA_031254155.1). Classification (GTDB taxonomy): domain Bacteria; phylum Actinomycetota; class Actinomycetes; order Propionibacteriales; family Propionibacteriaceae; genus WQYJ01. Next base: position 12,595 of record JAIRVA010000304.1, on the reverse strand, counting down.
ACGACCGCGATGGCGAAGTCGGGCAGGCCGGCGAAGGAGTAGGCGGCGAGGATCGCTCCGACCACCTCGGCGAAGCCGCCATCGGCGCGTTCCCACAGCGCTTCGACCTTGTCAGCCGGGGTGTCCGGCGGGAGGATGATGCACCCGGTGGCCGTCACCACACCCCACCACGAACCGAGGTTGTATCTCATGCTGTCCCTCCTTGCGGCCCCATGAGGACGAGATTGTCCTCGATGGTGTGTTCCAGATCCTCGTCCGGGCAGTGCGGGGCGACATCCACGACGACAACCGAAATGTTGTCACGTCCGCCCGCGCCGAGCGCCCGGTTGACCAGTGTGCGGACCGCGTCGTCGGCGGACTCGGTGGTCAGGATCGCGGCGATCTCCTGGTCGTCCAACTCGCCCGTCAGCCCGTCCGAACACACCATCCACCGCTCCCCCGCCTGGACCGGCAGGAGCCAGTAGTCGGGCGCCTCCGCCGTGTGGGCGCCGAGGACGCGCGTGATCACGTGCCGCCTGGCGTACTGGTTCGCCGCGCCGGGGGCGAGCCGGCCGGCCTCGATCATCTCCTGGGCCTCCGAATGGTCGACGGAGACCTGGCTGACTGCGTCGCCCCGCACGTGGTACGTCCGCGAGTCGCCCACGTTCAGCACGAGCCAGTACGCCAGACCGTCCTGCTCCACGAGGACCACCCCGCTCACCGTCGTACCGGCCGCGTGGCGCGCGTCCGACGCAGCCAACCGGTCGATGTGCCAGCGGGCGCGCGTGAGGGCGTCCCGGACGTCCGCCACACTGGGCGAATCGCCTAGCCGGCCCATTTCGGCGACCGCGATCGCGCTGGCGCGGTCCCCCGCGTCGTGCCCGCCCATGCCGTCGGCCACGATGAAGACCGGCCGACGGGCTAGCACCGCGTCCTCGTTCAGGGACCGGCGCTGGCCGACGTTCGTACTCGCCGCCACCGTGAGGGCCACGGCCTCCACTGTCATGCCCATCCTCTAGACCTCCTCGACCCGGAAACTACGGTGCCCGAAGGTCACGACATCGCCCGTCACCAGGCGGGTGGCCTCGCCCGCCACGAGGGGGGTGGCGACCCCGCCCGCGTGCTGGAGCGTCGAGCCGTTCGTCGACCCGCGGTCCTTCACCCACAGCCCGTACTCGTCGCGGCCGTACTCCAGGTGCACCTTCGACACCGACCGGTCCGGATCGGTGATCGCGGTGCACGTCACGCCCGGTTCCCGGCTCTCCGGCCCCCGGCCGATGAGCCCGGGTCCGGCGACCGGGAGCCGGAGGCCAGTGTCGAACACGAAGTGGGGGGCCACCGCCCGGCGCGGTTCGACGAGGGTTGGGACCGGGGGCGGAACCGGCGCCGGGGTCGCCGGCTGCCCCGTCCAGCCGACGGGCGGCGGGGGCGGGGCGGCCGGGACCGGGGTGAGGTACGAGGGGGTGCCGCCGGCCGGTGTGAGGTAGGACGACGCGGCCGGCGGACTGGCGGGCGTGAGGTACGACGGCGGGGGCGGCGTGCCATAGCCGGGCGGTGGCGGGGGCGGCGCACCCGGGGTGGCCTGGTAGGCGGGCGGGGGCGGTGGCGGGGCGCTGGCCGCGGCCAGGTAGGCCGGGAGCGGCTGACCACCCGCCGCGGGATAGGGCGGCGCCGCGCTGGCCGACGGGTACACCGGCGGGGGCGGCGGCGGGGCGGCCGCGGCCAGGTACGACGGCGGGGGCGGCGAGGCTGCGGACGCGCCGTACGCGGGCGGTGGCGGGGGCGGGGCCCCCACGGGACCGCTGGCTGGGTACGCGGACCCGGCCGACGAGCGGCCGGGCACCGACGAGATGAGTCGCGAGGACTCGAGGGGTTGCAGGGTCTGCCCGCAGGTGAGGCACATCCGCAGATCGGCGGCCACCGGGGACTGGCACTTTGGACACAGACGTACGGATACCATCACTCAATCTCCACTGTCGGCTTCGGGTGTTTGCGCAAGGAGTTCCAGGAGAAGCGGGCGGCCAGACGCCGGCGCCGCGTCGCCGTGCGGGCCAGCGACTTCGCCGCCGGTTTGACGCCCGACCAGAAGGTCTGGGCCTCGGCCGCCGCCGGTGCCACGGGCGCGAACACGCTCTGGTCGGCCCACCGGGCGAGCGCGTCCAACCCGGTCACCCCGCGGGCGCGCGCGAGCGCCTGGCTCGCCTGGAGGCGGGTCGCGGCGGGTGGCACCGCGAGGCCGAGGTCGGCCGCGTGGTCGAGCACCTCCTGCCAGCCGAGGGCGATGCGCCTGGCCGGGTCCGGCGTCTTCCGCCGCCGGGCGGTCCGGATCGTCTTGATCAGGAGCAAGACGATCCAGGGTCCGATGAGGAGGAGCGCGGACCCCCCGATGGCGGCGGCGATGAGGATGATCCGGGCCCAGTCGACCGGGGTGTCCTTCTCTTTGTCCTTGTTATCATCGGTGCGGGGGTCGGGGGCCGACTGCAGGGTGTCGTTGCCGGCCTCATTGGCGGGCGGCGGCGGCTGGAGGACCTGCGGCTTCGGTTTCGCCTTGGACTGCTGCTCCTGCTGCTTGGGCTCCTGGTTCTTGTCCGGGGTCGGGTCGAAGGCGACCCAGCCGACACCGTCGAACGGGACCTCCACCCAGGCATGGACATCGGAGCCGCGGACATCCCACGTCGTCCCGCTCACCTGCGACTCGGCGTCGGTGTGGAACCCCATCACGACCCGGGCCGGGAGGCCGGCGTCGAGGAGCATCAACGCCGCGGCCACCGCGTACTGTTCGTCGTCACCAATCATGCGTTCGGGCTTGTCCAACAGCTCGGCGATCCGGAACGACGAGTGCCCGGGCTTCGACGGCTCCTCGGACTCCAGGCCGTGGGAGAAGTAGCCGGTTGTCTGCAGCGTCTGGATGATCCCGTCGATGCGTTTGAGCGCCGACTTGTCCGTCCCCGCCCACTTCGAGGCGAGCGACGAGACCGCGTCGGGCACCCAGGCCGGCTTCGGGATGTCCCGCTGGGCGACCGGGGTGTCGTACGTCGGCCGCGTGTCGGGGACGCGGGCCGTCAGCGTCAGGACGACACCCGAGCCGAGGCCCGAGGTGTCGATGAGGGCGTCCGAGGCCGGGTTGTAGTAGAGGTTTTCCGTGAGAGCGTCGGACCGCGCGCCGGCGAAGGCCGCCGTCGCCATGACGGAGAGCGTGGGGACCCACACGCCGGTGTAGTCCTTGACCGTGACCGTGACTGTGGCGTCGGTCCCGCTGCCGGCCGCCGCGGCGGCACCCAGTTCGGGCCCGGTCCGGTCGTAGCGCGACGCGCCCGAGGCCTCGCCGACGTTGTAGACCATGCCGTCGAACGTGTCCATGACCGCGAGCCGGAGCCGGTAGTCCGTGTTCCAGCCCTCGACCGTGAACAGGGTGTCCTCGGCCTTGGCGTCGACCAGATCCCGGAAGGAGATGAGCGGGCTCGCGTACGCGTGGGTGTCGAGCGGCGGGACGGTGTAGCGGCGGATCACCTGGCGGTCGAGCCCGTCGGCGAAGGCCACGTGGCCGGCCCCACCGGCCACCAGGGCGGCGGCGAGCGTCAGCACGCCCGCCTTGAGGACACGCGAGCGCCGGGCCGCCGCACCGGAGGCGGTGGCCGCCTGGCGGGTCCCGGTCATCCCGCGCCACGTCAGCCACGCGATCGCGATGACCGCCACGGCGAGGGCCTGGATGACCGGGTAGAAGGCGTCGACGGTCCCGAGAAGAATCGCCGCGGCCGCCGTCACCGCCACCGGGATGAGGGCGAGGCCGGTCCGCTTCACCCGCCAGGCGAGCGTCGCGGTCACCACGCCCGCGAGGAGGGCGAGGATGAAGGGTACGAGCATGAAGCCGTAGAAGCTGCCGAGGGGCGTCGACGCGGTGACGAACTGCCGCCACACCCCGAACGAGCCAAAGACGAGGGTGTGCAGAGTGCTGAGGTTGGGAACGAGCCCGGCGATCGCGTGCCGCCAGAGCGCGGCGGCGGCGCCGAAGACGAAGTACGCCCCCACGACGACGCCGGCGATGAGCCAGGCCGGCCAGCGCCGCCAGGCGCCGAGCCAGGCGATGCCCACCCCGAGGGCGAGCCCGCTGGCGACCGGGCGCAGGAACACCGCCCCGCCGAAGGCCGGCCACAGGGTCGTGAGGATGATCCCGAGCATGGCGATGACGGCCACGGCGTCGACGGCCGCGGCGGGGGTGGTGGCACGGGTTTTCGCCATCAGACCTCCAGCGACCGGACGGCCCGGGGCAGATCGTCGAGATCACCCAGGGTGAGGACACGGGCCGGGCCGATGGCGCTGCGGGCGAGCCCGGCCCCGGTCTCGCAGCGGAGGACGACCGTCAGCGCGTCCACCCCGAAGCGGGCGGTAACCGCGTGGAGCCGGGCGGGTGTGACCGGCGTACCGGCCAGAACCATGACGACAGAGGCGTCCGGCGCGGCCTGGGCGGCGGCGAGGGCGGCGGTCTCGAGCGGGACGACTGCCCCGCCAAACTCGAGGCGCGAGAAGTCATCCAGCATCCGCGTCGCGGTCTGGACACGCAGGCGCCGGCCCGGGACCTGGATGGTCAGATCCTTCTCGTCCCGGATCGCCTGCTCGCCGAGCGAGGCCGCGACGGCGACGGCGAGTTCGAAGTCGGCCTCGCTGCCGTAATCCTCGGGGGTCATCGAGAGGCAGAGGACGAGGTGGGAGCGCCGGGTCTCCTCGAACTGGCGGACGAGCAGCTTCCCCGTCCGGGCGGAGGACTTCCAGTGGACGTGGCGGAGGTCGTCACCGACGACGTAGTCGCGCAGGGCGTGGAAGGCGATGTCGGAGGAGGAGAGGGTGTCGGTCGGACGGCCCTCGAGGTCCTTCAGGAAGCCCGCCGACGAACCCTGCAGCGAGATCGTGCGCGGGTGGATGAACACCTCTTCCACGTCGGTCCACTTGGCCTCCCGCCGCAGCAGGCCGAGCCCGTCGCCGCGCGCGGAGCGGACGGGCCCGAGCGGGACGACGGCCCGCTTGCTCGTGTCGAGCTGGAAGGACTCCTCGTAGGTCTCGTGGCCACCCAGCCTGGGCACGTGGAACGCGCTCGTCGCCCGGCCGACCGGGAGGATGAACACCGAGGGCAGCAGCGCGCGCGACGAGGTGTTGACGACGGTGAGCCCGCCGTAGGCGTCCGCGCCCACCCGGACCCTGAGGCGGGTGAGGTCGAGGGTGACGGCGTAGGTCGACCGGCCGACGACGAAGCCGATCGCGCCGAGCAGGAGGGCGGCGGCGAGCAGGGCGACCACCAGGAACTCCTGCCAGCCGAGGCGGCGGCCGATGACGAAGGTGCCGACCGCGAGGCCGAGCGTCGCCCAGCCGGCCGGCCGGACGATCGCGAGCACCGGGCGGATGGCGGCCCACACCGGGGCGAGGGCCTTGGTGAGGGTGGCCCACCGGGCGCGGACCGGGGCGGTCAGTGCCTGGAGGCGCCACCGCAGCGCCGAGGGGGCGCGGTCGGCGGCCTTGTCCGAGGCGGATTTGGCTTGACGGGTCTTGCGGCCTTTGCGACCGGCGGTCTGGCCAGGTGCCGCCTGGCCAGGGGTCTGATCGGAGGTGGGCCCGCCCGCGGGCGGGCCGGTCGGCCCGGGCACCGCGGGGCTAGGCCCGCCGTCGACCAGGCCGGCCGCGTCGGCGTGACGGCCGGAGCGGCCCCGCCCCTGCCCCGCGTGGCGCGGGCGGGTTGGGCGCGGCTGCCCCGGCTTCGCGGCCCGGGCCGGCCGGCCAGACGGGACCAGCTCCGCCTCCGCGGGCGGCGGGGGCGGGGTCAGGATCGTGGGGGCGATGAAGTCAGGGGCCGGCATCACGCCCCGACCTTGGGTACGGGCACGGTACCCAGCACACCGGTGATAATCCCCGTCGCCGAGGCGCCGGCGAACTCGGCCTCCGGGTCGAGCACCAGGCGGTGGGCCCACACGGGTTCCGCCAACTCCTTGATGTCGTCCGGGGTGACGTACTCCCGGCTCTGCGACGCGGCCCACACCTTGGCCGTCCGGGTCATGGCGAGCGCGCCGCGGACGGACACGCCGAGCCGGGTCTGCGGCGACTTCCGCGTCTCCTCGGCGAGCCAGGAGATGTAGTCGAGGACGCTGTCCGCGACGTAGGCCGTCGCCGCCAGCTCGGCCATCTGCCCCACGGCGGCCGTGGTGATGCAGGGCTGGATCGCCGCCGCCCGGTTCTTCACCGCCGCGCCGGAGAGGATCTGGACCGTGTTGGCCCGGTCGGGGTAGCCGATGGAGGTCTTCATCAGGAAGCGGTCGAGCTGGGCCTCGGGCAAGCGGTAGGTCCCGGCCTGCTCGATCGGGTTCTGGGTCGCCAGGACCATGAACGGGCTGCCGACCTTGCGGGTGACGCCGTCCACGGTCACCTGGGCCTCCTCCATGACCTCCAGGAGGGCCGACTGGGTCTTGGGCGAGGCCCGGTTGATCTCGTCGGCGAGCACGATATTCGCGAAGATCGGGCCCGGCCGGAACTCGAAGTCGCCCTGGCGCTGGTCGAACACGGTGACGCCCGTCACGTCGGTCGGCAGGAGATCCGGGGTGAACTGGATGCGCTTGTCCTCCCCTGCCACCGAGGCCGCCAGGGCCCGGGCGAGCGAGGTCTTCCCCGTCCCCGGGGCATCCTCCAGCAGGATGTGGCCCTCGGCCATCATCGCCGCCACCGCCAGGCGGACCACGTGGTCCTTCCCCAGGACGGCCTGGCCCACACTGGCGACGATCTGGCCAAAGGCCTGGGCGAACCACTGGGCCTCACTGCGAGACATTGACATTGAGATGTGTTCCTTTCTTACGCACTTGTGCCTTGCTACCAGACTGACCAGTCGTCATGAACATAGCCGGAAACTGTGACTTGCCCAACGACTTCTATTGTGACTTTGTCGCCAATGTTGACGTAGCCGTTATACCCTGGAGCGACCAGAAAGCCGTCTCCGTTAGCAACTCTGCCAACTGTCCTGTTGCCCTGGTCTCTGCCCGAGTTCCCGTTAGGTTGCGTGAATGTCACTACCACGGTGTACGTGCCGTTGTCCGTCAGAGCGTACTTGTTAAAGCTGACCTGGGCCTGACATCCGCCTGAGTAACTTCCACCGGCCTGGGCGGCACTCAAACACTTGTTTTGGTTTACCCAGATCCAGTATCGGGGCGGCGGCTGCGAGTTCCCGGTCGCCGAGGCGCTATTGGTCGAGCACTGCCCTGCCGAGTCGCAGGACTTGACGTTGATGCTGTGAGTCTGGCCCCAGCCGTTGCCGACATCGACCGAACCGTTCGAGGTCCGGGTCTCCCATCCGCCACCGTCGATTTGGGTCTGAACGGTGATGGAACGGCCGTTCGTCGCGGGAATCGTCCAGCCCAGCGTCACTTCCCACGCGTCGGCGTTACCCGACTTCGACGCGCTCGCGCCGGGTTTGTTGGGCGGCCCGTAGGGGTTACACGACACGGTGGACTTGGGGCCGTCCTGGCCGTAGCCCTGGACGCTGGTCGAGGCCCAGACCGTGATGGTCTGGGCGTTGCCGCTGTTGATGAGCCCGGTGGCCGTGCCGGAGGGGTTGGTCCCCCACGTGCCCGAGCCGCCGTTCGTCTGCCAGTGGTAGATCACCTCCGACGACTTGGCGCCGTTGAGGGCGGCGGCGCTGCCCGTGACCGCACAGGCGGCGTTGCCGTCGGCGGCCGAAAGGCCGGTCACCGCGCCCGGCGGGATGGTCGAGCGGAACCCGTCGGAGGCCGCCGAGAAGGCGCCCTGGCCGGCCTTGTTGACCGCGGCGACGGTGAACGTGTAGTCGGTCGTCGAGGTCGGCAGGGTCGTGGTTTGGCAGGTCTGGGCCCCGGTCCCCGGCGTCACCGTGTAGGTGTTGCCGGTCGACGACTTCAGCGTGTACTTCGTGATCGCCGCCCCGTTCTCGAACGGCTTGGTCCAGCAGACCTGGACCTGGCCCTCGGTGCCGACGGGATTGAGCCGCGTCCAGGTGGGTTTCGCGGGTGCGTCGGGCAGCCCGGCGGGGGTCTCGCCCGCCGAGGGGGCCGACCACTGGGCGGCGGGTTCGCACACCCCTGGGGCGAGGTTGCGCGGGCAGATCTGAACTTTATACTCCGTCCCGTTCGTGAGACCCGACCAGACGTAGGTCGTACCGGCACTGCCGGTGTTGACCTGCGCGCGGCCCGACGACGGCGGGGGCGAGATCTGCAGATCGTAGGACGTGACGGGCGAGCCCGGGCTGCCCGTGGCGACCCAGGTGAGGGTGAGCGACTTGTCGCCGAACCTGAGCGTCGGGGCGGCGACCGGGTAGGGGATCGCGTCGGGGCGCGCGTCATCCGAGGCCAGCGACGGGTCGGACGTCCCGACCTCGTTCGTCGCCGTGACGGTGAACTTGTAGGTGACATTGTTCGTGAGACCGGTCAGGATGCAGGTGGTCGTCGTACACTGCTTCGGATAACCCGGCGCGCCGGGCGTGGCGGTCACGGTGTAGGCCGAGATGGGCGCGCCGTTGTTGTTCGGCGGCGACCAGCTGAGGATGGCCTGTTTGTCCCCGACGCTGTCGAGGTGCAATCCGGTCGGCGGGTCGGGCCGGCCCCGCACCGTCAGGTAGATCCGCCCGGTCGCCTGCCGGGCGGTGTCGTGGGTGGCGTCCTGGAGGACGTAGGACACGACCATCTCGCCCAAGAACGTGGGCCCGGGCGTGACGTTCACACCGCCGTCGCCACAGCCGGGCTGGGCGGTCCCGCCCGCCCCGGACTCGCCGGCGGCCGAGCCGACGGTCAGCGGCTCGCCGGGGAACGGGTTCATGTCGTTCGCCGTCACGGGCACGCAGACGGTCTTGCCCTGGTTCGCGTTCGGCACCCGGTCGTCCATGGCCTGCGGCAGCGGTTTCTTCGACGCCACGACCTGGAGCCTGACCTGGCCCGTGACAGGCGGGTTCGTCCCGTCGTCCACCTGGACGGTCACCGTGTCCTGGGTACCCCGCGGCACGGTGAGCGCCGCGGTGACCGTCAGCACCGAGCCAGTCATGGCGGCGGTGACCCCGCCCGCCCCGGGGGCGCCCGCGATGGCGTAGGTCAGCGGGTCAGTCGCTTCCGGGTTTGTGGTGAGGGGGCCCAGATCGACGGTCGCGGACTGGCCGGCCTCGACGTCGAGCGAGGTCGACGCCAGGACGGGCGGCTGGTTCGGCGGTACGGCCACGTCCGGCGGCGGGGTCACCGTCACCGGGATCGTCACCACGGCCGTGAGCCCGGTGTCGTCCTCCAAGCTCGCCCCGTCCGTGATCTCGACCGACACCGCGGCCGGGCCCTGGTAGTTCTCGGGAGCGGTGAACGTGACCTCCGTCACCGACGCCGCCGTCGCTGTCCCGTTCCACGCCGTCACCCCGGCGGCCGTGGTCACCCGCGGCTCCCGGTTTGGCCGGACGAGGACCTGGTCTTTGAGGGCGAAGGTCCGCGACTCGCCCGCCGGGACCTCGAAGCCCACCGCCGCCGGGTTGTACGTCGGCGGGATGCCCGCCACGCCGGGGACGGTGATGAAACCGTGCCCGACCAGGCCGTCCGGGTCGGTCAGATAGTAGTCGATGATCTGGAGTTCGTCGGTGATCGGGACGGTCACGTCGCCGCCGGCGACCGTCACGGTGGGATCGGTCACAGTGACGGTGTCTTGTTCGACATCGCCATCCGGGTCTTGGTCGTTGTTTCTCACCGCCAGGGTCATGCTCGTGTTCGTCAGCGCGTCCACGGTGCTGACCACGTCGTCGCCCGCCACGGGTTTGGCGAGCGGGACGTCGTCCGCGACGTTGAGGGTGATCACGCCCGTCGCCGCCTGGTAGAACTCGTCCGTGATCTCGTACGTCCCCCAGTAGGAGCCCGGCTCCGCCGGCGCGGTCACGATCACGACGTCGCCGCGGGTCTGGCCGGTGAAGCTGTCCGACGTGACCGAGTCGGCCGTCAGGTAGCAGCAGCCGTCCGAATCCGGGTCTGAGTCGTTCGCCGTCACCGGAATCGTCACCAGGCCGCCCGGCCGGGCCTCCGCGTAATCGGTCACCGCAATCGGCGGGTGGTTCTCGTTGCTGGCCGGCGCGATCCCGATCGCCACCCGGCCCGTCGCCGTCGCCCCCAGCCGGTCCGCGACGACGTACGTGAAGTCGTCCCCGCCGTCGGAGGTCGGACCCGGCTTGTAGACGAAACCAGTCCCGGTCACCTGGGTGATCACGCCTTCGAGCGGCGCCGAGCCCAGGCCGACCAGGCGGACAAAGTCCCCGTTGGGGTCGATCCCGTCCAGGGGGACCGAGATCGCCACCGGCCGGCCGGCCACCGTCCGCGCCGTCACATCCTTCGGCTTCGGGGCCGAGTTCGTCCCGTCGTCGGGCGGTGTCACGTAGACCGTGAGCCGCCCCGTGTCCGGTTCGGCCGACCCCTTCGTGTTCTCCACCTCGTAGAGCACCGTGTAGGTCCCCTCGGCCCGCGCGTGGACGCGGACATTGTTGCCCGACGTGAACACGAGCGCCTCGGTGTCCGGGTTCGGCACCTGCGCGAGGTCGGGGCGGAGCCGAAGAGCGATCCCGTTCGGCTGGGTGTCGTTGGCCAGCACCGGGACCGTCGCGATGTCCCCGGCCCGCACCGTCACGGTGTCGTCGACGGCGGTCGGCGACAGGATCTTGTCCGGCGCCGGTACGGGGACGACGGTGATCCGGCTCGACGCGTACCCCTTCCCGTTCGAGATCGTGTACGTGAGGGTGACCGGCGTCGTGAAGTCCCCATTCGGGGTGACCTTCACCCGCTCGTAGTTGATCACCGACACCGAGACCGGCAGGTCCGCGCCCGCGTCGAGGGAGGTCAGCACCAGCGGGTAGCCGAGCGGGTTGATGTCGTTCTCCAGCGGGTTCACGTAGGCGTCCTGGCCCGGGCTCAGCAAGACAGTGTCCGGCACCGCGATGGGCGGCGTGTCCGAAGCGGCCGGCGGGCTCACCACCACCCGGATCCAGCTCTCCACGTTCGCCGACGGCCCGTCCGTCACCGTGTACGTCAGGTACACCGACCCGGGCTTGCCGCACACCGCCGTGACGTAGCCCTGGCTCAATTCCCTGGTCAACACGCAATCCGGCTCGCCGCCCTCCACGGCGGTCAGCCGCAGCTCGTTCCCGTCCGGATCGGTGTCGTTGACGAGCGGCCGGATTTCGATCGGGGTATCGACCGTCCCCGACACCAGGTCCGGCACCGGCACCGGCGGCCGGTTGGCCGACGGCAGCACGTTGACCAGTACCTCGCCGGTGGCCGTCGATGTCCCGTCCGAGACGGAGACCGTCACGGTCTTGACCCCGGTTGTCACCCCGCCGTCCTGGAACGTCAGCGTCCCGTCCTGGACCGGCGTGGTCAGGTCCTCCGGCGACCCCGAGGCCCCGGTCAAAAAGATCGTGTCGCCGTCAGGGTCGCGCCAGTTTGTGAGGACATTGTACGTCACCCGGTGGCCGCTCGTCACCGTCAGCGTCGTCGCCCGCACCGCGGCCGGCGGGGCGTTCTCCGACTCGGGATGGATCTCGACCGTCACCGTCGCGGTGTCCTCGCCGCCCCGGCCGTCGCTCACCTTGTACTGGAAGCTCACCGAACCCGTCGCCGTCGCCGGCACGTTCGCCTGGAACACCGAGTTCGAGTAGACCAGGCTCAACCCCCAGTCCGCCGGCGCCGGGCCCACCAGCTCGACGGTCAGCAGGTCGCCGTCCTCGTCAACGTCGTTCTCCACCACCGGTAGCAACACCGACTGGCCCGCCCGGGCGCCGAACGTGTCGTCGGCCGCCTGCGGGGGGTGGTTGTCGGCCGTCCGGTCCGGCTTCTCGTTCTCGTCCAGTTCCTGGGTCGAATCCTGGTTCTGCTGGCCGTTGTTGCCCTCCATCATGGAGTCCCAGTTGTCGACCTTCTGGATCCGGTCCGACACGAGCCACACGCTGCCCGACTCGATCTGGTTCAAGACGATGTGGCCCCAGTTCACCCGGAACCGTAACTCCTGCTTCGCGTCCGCGCCCGGTACCACCTCGGCGGTGTCCGACGCCTCGCCCGCGCAGTCGCGGACCATGGCCCCCGTACCCGACCACACGGCGTACGTACAACCGCCCAACTGAACCGGTGCCGCCGCGACCCCGCCCGGCACCGAGGCGTCGACCACCGCCGGGGCGCCGCCGTCGAGCGGCTGGGTGATCACGGCCGCGGTCGTCGAGTAGACCACGGCGCTGCTCGCCGCCGACACCTGTTGCAGCGCCACGGAGTCGACCGACTCGTCGTCGCCGAGCTGGACGGCGACCGACTTGGTCGTACCAAGGTACAATGTTCCAGCTTCACGGTCGAGGACGACCGGCGTCGACCCGACCACGGTCATGGCGTAGCGTCCCTCGGGGTCTAGTCCCTTGAAAGCCGAGGTCTCGACGGGGAGACCATCAGCCGAAACGGCTTCGCCCCCCCCCGAACAATGCTTAATGTTTTCGCCTGGGGGTCGACGACGCACGCCGTACCATCCGTACCCATCGCCATGACCGCGTTCGCCGGCAAATCCGTCAGCGCGGGCGGGTAGGCCTCGCCCGACGGGTCAAACCCGGCCACCGACGAGA
>JAIRVA010000222.1 GCA_031254155.1 Propionibacteriaceae bacterium | reverse complement strand
TACCTCGACGAGGATAATGAGGGGGTGAGGTCGCGTGTACGGGTGGTGACGCCGATAACTGCGCCCGACGAGGTGGCAGCCCTGTTGGCCGGTGCCGGGACGGTACTTGCCTTCCAGCCGACGGACGATGACGCGATTCCGGACGGGTTCACCGGGGTGCTGGTCGCCACCTCGGGGTCGACGGGGGTCCCCAAGACCGTCTTGCTCTCCCGGGCGGCCCTTGTCGCCGCCGCCGATTCCGTGCACGAGCGGCTCGGGGGGCCGGGGGCGTGGGCGAACCCGCTGCCGGTCCACTATGTCGCCGGGCTGATGACCCTCGTCCGGGCGCTGGTGGCCGGTGAGCCGTTTTGTCCCCTCACGCCCCACCTCGACGATCTCCGGGCCGCCCGGGGCCGGACGTACCTCTCCCTCGTACCACCCCACCTCCATCGCGCCTTGTCGGAACCGGAAACCCTCGCCAAACTAGCGACGTACGACGCCATCCTCGTCGGCGGGACCGCGCTGGACCCCGGCCTCCGTGCGCGCGCCGAGGCCGCCCATCTCCGTCTCGTGGAAACGTACGGGGCGAGCGAGACCGCCGGCGGTGTGGTCTACGACGGCGTACCCCTGCCGGGCGTGGACGTCCGGCTGGACCCCACCGGCCGGATCGAACTCGCGCCGCCCGGGCTGTTCGACGGTTACCTGGGTGACCCCGCCGCGACCGCCGACGTCCGCCGCGGGCGGTGGTTCCGCACCTCGGACCGTGGGTACCTCGTCGACGGTCGGCTCCACGTCACCGGTCGGGTGGACGACGTCGTCCAGTCGGGCGGGGTGAACGTCGACCTGGCCGCCATCCAGCGCCTACTCGACACCGAATGGCCTAGCGAGACCGCCTGTTTCGCCGTTCCCGACCCCGTGTGGGGGGCCACCGTCCTCGTCGCCTCCGCCGGGCCCGGCCGGGCGGCCGTGCAGGCCCGCCTCGCCGGACTCGAGTCCGCCGCCCGTCCGCGCGGTTTCCTCGCCGTGGGTACGCTGCCGCGGCTCGCCTCTGGCAAGATTGACCGTGCTGACTTGGCAAAAAGATGGGAGGCCGATGGCGACCGGTCGTGAGTGGCTCGCGGGGGCGCGGCCCCGGACCCTGCCCGCGTCGGCTGCCCCGGTCGTGGCCGGGACGGGCGTGGCCTGGTTCGCGAGCCCGGCCCCCCCGCCGTTCGGCGATCATTTCCAGGTCATGGCGGCGGTGGTCGCACCGCTGCTCTGTCTCGTCGTCGGGCTCGCCTTCCAGATTGGTGGCAACCTGGCCAACGACTACTCGGACGGCGTCCGGGGGACGGACGCCCACCGCGTCGGACCGGCCCGGCTGGTCGGTTCCGGGGCCGCGGCGCCGCGGGCCGTCAAGCGGGCCGCCTGGCTGACCTTCGGGACGGGGTGCCTCGCCGGGCTCATCGCGGCGGGTTTGGCCCTCGCGGCGGAACCGGCCGGCCGGCGGTGGCTAGTGTTCGGAGTGTTCGTCGTGGCCGGCGTCGCCTGCGTCCTCGCGGCCTGGTTCTACACCGGTGGCCGTCACCCGTACGGGTACGCCGGGCTGGGCGAGGTCTTCGTCTTCATCTTTTTCGGGCTCGTGGCGACGGTAGGGACGACGTACCTCGTGGCGCCGCGGACCGTACCCTGGGTGCCTGCGATCGTGATGGGCGCTGTCACGGGCTGTTTCGCGATGGCGATCCTCGTCGCCAACAACCTGCGCGACCTCGCGACCGACCAGGCGGCGGGCAAGATCACGCTCGCGGTCCGGCTGGGCGACGCCGGTGCGCGCAGGCTGTACGTCGCGCTCATCGCCGCGGCCGCCGGGGGACTCGTCGTGACCGCCGGACTCACCACCTGGGTGGCGCTGGCGGGGCTCGTCGGGTTCGCCCTGCTTGTCACGCCCGTGGCCCGCGTCGTCCGGGGGGCGACGGGACGCGAGCTGATCCACGTCCTCGCCCGGACCGGCCAGTCGGAGCTGGTCGCGGTCCTGTTCACCGGTCTCGGGCTCGGTTTGGGGTGGTGCCATGGCTGAGGCAGTCGTCTACTCGATCCCCATGGCGCACCGGTTCCGCGGCATCACCACGCGTGTGGGGCTGGTGTTCCGCGGCGACGCGGGGTGGGCGGAGTGGAGCCCGTTCCCGGAGTACCCCCCGGCGGAGGCTGCCCAGTGGCTCCGGGCGGCCCGGGAGGCCGCCGACCAGGGGTATCCCGCCCCCCGGCGGGTCGCCATTCCCGTCAACTCGACGATCCCCGCCGTCGACCCCGTCACGGCGTACGCGCTCGCCGCCCGCGCCGGCTGCCGGACCGCCAAGGTCAAGGTGGCCGAACCCGGCCAGACTCTGGCCGACGACGAGGCCCGCGTCGAGGCCGTCCGCGCCGCGCTGGGGCGGGCGGGTAAGCTCCGCATCGATGCCAACGGCGGCTGGACGCTCGACGAGGCCCGCCGGGCCCTCACGGTGCTCGGGCGCTACGACCTGGAGTACGCCGAGCAACCCTGCCGGGAGACCGCCGACCTGGCGCGTCTGCGGCGGGCCCAGTCGGTCCCGGTCGCGGCCGACGAATCCATCCGCCGGGCGGAGGACCCGTTCGTCGTCAAGCGCCTCGGCGCCGCCGACATCGTGGTTCTCAAGGTCCAGCCGCTCGGCGGGGTGCGTGCGTGCCTGCGCCTCGCGGAGGCACTCGGGCTGGACGTCGTCGTGTCGTCCGCGCTCGAGACCTCGGTCGGGTTGCGGGCCGGGCTCGCGCTCGCGGCCGCGCTGCCCGAGTTGAAGTACGCCTGCGGCCTGGCGACACTCTCGCTCTTGACGGCCGATGTGGTGGCGGAACCACTGGTCGCGCGGGACGGTCAGATCGACGTCCGCGACATCGTCGTCGATGACGCGCGGCTCGCCGCCGTCCGCGCCGATGACCAGACCACCGCCACCTGGCGGGCCCGCCTGGCCTGCGCGACCAGGGAGGCACCATGGACGATCTCTTGACCACCCCGCCCGCCCCGTCGGTCCTCGCCGGCGCGGTCGTGATCGACGAACTCGCGGCCCTCGGGGTGACCGACATCGTGTGCTGTCCGGGCTCGCGGAGCGCCCCCCTCGCGTACGCCGCGGCCGCCGCCGAGCAGCGGGGCGGGTTGCGCCTGCACATGCGTCTCGACGAGCGCGGCGCGGCGTTCTACGCCCTCGGGATCGCGAAGGCGACCAACCGGGCGGTCGCGGTCGTCACGACTTCCGGCACAGCGGTGGCCAACCTGGCCCCGGCGCTGGCCGAGGCCCGGTACGCCCGCGTCCCCCTGATCGCCGTCACCGCCGACCGGCCGGCCACTCTCCTCGGGACCGGCGCCAACCAGACGGCGGACCAGGTCGGCATCTTCGGCCCGCTCCCGCTCGCGGTCATCCGGATCGCCGCCCACGAACTCAAGCCCCAGGCGTGGCGGTCCGCTCTCCGGCGGGCCGTGGTGACCGCCGAGGGCCGCCTGACGCTCCGGCCCGGCCCGGTCCACGTCAACGTCGAGCTGGGCGAGCCGCTCGTCGGCGAGCCGGGTCCGCTGCCACCGGGGGTACCCTTCCGCGTCACCGCCCAGTCACCGCCCTGGGCGGTGAGCCTCGATCCGGGCCGCCGGACGGTGATCGTGGCGGGCGACCTGCCGCCCGACACCGGACGGTGGTGGGCCGAGGCGGCCGAACGGGCGCAGATCCCGTTGCTCGCGGAGCCGTCCTCCAACGCGCGCCGCGGCGGGGCCGCGATCGCCGGGTACCGTTACCTGCTGCCGGGTTTCGCCCCGGCGGTCGAGCGGGTCGTGGTCGCCGGACACCCCACCCTGTCGCGCCCCGTGATGGCGCTGCTCGGGCGCACCGACGCCGAGATCATCGCCGTCGACGCATCGGGGGAGTGGCCGGATCCCGGCTGGGCGGTCTCCCAGGTCGTACCGGCGGTCGCACTGGCGCCCGGCGATCCCAAGTGGCTCGACCGCTGGACGGGCGCTGACCGGCGCTTCCGCCGCCACGTCGAGGCCGACCCGGACTGGTCGGGCGAGGCGGTCGCGGCCCGGGTGCTGCGGGGTCTGGGGGAACGCGACGCCCTGGTCCTCGGCTCGTCGAGCCCGGTCCGCGACGCCGATCTGGCACCCATCCAGGCCCGCCCGCCGGCGGTGTACGCCAACCGCGGGTTGGCGGGCATCGACGGCCTGATCGCGACGACCACGGGCGTGGCGGCCGGTCGCGGTCAGCCGGTCGTCGGTCTGATCGGGGACCTCACGGCGCTGCACGATGTGTCTTCGCTGGCCCGCCCCCGTTTCGAGCCGGAACCCGCCGTCACCCTCGTGGTCGCCGATGACCAGGGTGGCTCCATCTTTACGGGCCTCGAGATGGGCGCCCCGCGCTCCCAGATCGGTGAGCTCGCCGAGCATGCTCACCCACGCGTCGATATCCGACATGGGCGACAGGCCGGCGGGGTCCTCCTCCAGAAACGGATTGTCGGTATATTCCGCGCGCAAAAACACGTCCAGCTCTTGATTGCACATCGCCAGAACCGATAAAGATTGCATCTGCGCCTGTGAGAGCGTCTGCTTTTGCGCAACGCACTGCGTCTGCCGCGCCGCGCCGGCCTGGGACAACAAAAAATCACCCCGTTCGCAAGGGTCGCTTCCCAATGGGTACAGTATAACACAGTTGGGGGGCGCGCGGTAGCATCCAAAGCAAGGGGAA
>JAIRVA010000156.1 GCA_031254155.1 Propionibacteriaceae bacterium | reverse complement strand
GAAGCGGCCCTTGGGGTCGTACAAGAACCGGGCCGCGATCGGCCGGCCTTCGAACTCCCACGTACCCTGCACGATCCACCGGCCGTCGGAACGTCGCCAGGAGTCCCAGGTCGCGAAATCGATGTCTTGGCCGACGTCAAGCAGGGACTCGGCGACGGTCTGGCGGAGGCGGCGCGCGGACGCGGTCTCGCCGCGCCGCCGGACGGGGGCCGCGAGCGCGGTGGCGGTCGTGTGCTCGCGCTCGGCCAGGATCGGGGCGGCGAAACCTTCGACCCGCTCGGCGGGGAGACCCGACTCGGCGATCACGTCGGCGAGGGACGAACCGGAGCGGATCCGCAACTGGATGTCGCGCGGTGTCATGGTGGCCTCCAAGGCGGGCTCCTTTCCCAGCGCAACTCGGCAATCGTCACGCTCATTATCTCTCACAACCGGCGGCCGTACGGAATCCGACGCTCGCGACATCGAAATTCGGGTCATCTTTGGGGGACACGCGGTGTCGGGGTGGCGCTGGCGGCCCGTTTGTGGTACTAATGTGCGGTCGAAACCGAGAAGAGATGAGGATAATACATGGCGACTGACTATGATGCCCCGCGGAAGTCTGAAGAGGAGATCAGCGAGGACAGCATTGAGGAGTTGAAGACTCGTCGCAACGACAAGAACTCCGGTTCGGTTGACGAGGACGAGGCGGAAGCCGCCGAGAGCTTCGAGCTGCCCGGGGCCGACCTGTCGAACGAGGAGCTGACGGTCCGCGTGATCCCTCGGCAAGCCGACGAGTTCACCTGCGCGGGCTGCTTCCTGGTCAAAAACCGGAGCCAGATCGCGGCGGTGCGGGATGGCCTGGAATACTGCGTGGATTGCGTCTAGCGGCGCGGCGGGGTTAACGGGGACTTGGGCGCTGGGGGCGGGTCTGATCAGCTCAGTTCGGCTGGCTTGCGGACGGGCGCGAGCTGGAGGCGTTTGGCCATCGTACGGTGGAAGAGCAACTGGGCGACCCCCACGCCGATGCCGGAGGTGATGAACCAGGTCACGGCTTGCCGTACGGGCACCGCCGGGTCTTCCGGATCTGGCGGCTCGGCGCCCGTCGTGAGCTTCCACACCTTCTTGAGCGCGAAACCAGCGAGGAACGTCACTGCCGCGGACAACAGTGCGGTGTAGATCTTGTTCAGGATGACCCTGTCCATGGTGTGCCTCCTTGGTGTGACGCCTCCTGTAGTCTAGTGCACGATGGAAGAACTGCGAGTCTTGGTGACGCGGCTGGATCCCGCCGCGCCGTTGCCCCGGTACGCTCACGACACCGACGCCGGCGCCGACCTGGCGACGATGGCGGATCTGGTCCTGGCCCCCGGCGAACGGGTGGTGGTGGGGACCGGGATCGCGGTGGCGATCCCCCCGGGCCACGCCGGGTTCGTCTACCCGCGCTCGGGCCTAGCCGCCCGCTCGGGTCTCACGATGGTCAACAGTCCGGGTGTCATTGACGCCGGCTACCGGGGCGAGGTCCGGGTGTGCCTCCTCAACACCGACCGGGCGGTGCCGATTCGGCTGCAGCGGGGCGACCTGGTCGCCCAGATGGTGATCCAGCGCGTTGAACGCGTCCAGTTCGAGGCGGTGGCGGTGTTGCCCGGTTCCGAGCGCGGTACGGGCGGTTACGGGTCGTCCGGGGGTGTTGCCGCCTGGAAGTGTACGATGGGGGAGTTGGTCCCGGAAGAAGAGGCATAATGTTTGGGCGCAAGAAGAAGGCGGAGCTCGTCGAGGACGACTCGCTGGCGGATGTCGACGAGGCAACCGCTGAGCTGGATGACGACGACGATGCGGAGGCGGCGGATGACCCGGCCGATGAGCCCGGACTGGACGAGTGGGCACTGTTGGACGTCAGCCGGGACTGGCGCGAGGATGGCCCGTTCGATGCCGACGAGGTCGATCTCACCGCTGACGACGCCGAGCGGGTCGACCTGGGCGCGATGATCATCACCCCGGAGAAGGGGATGAGCATCAAGCTCTTGGCGAGCGCCGAGACGAACCAGATTCTGCACCTCGTCGTCGAGTCGGGGACGTCGGCCCTCCAGATCACGGTGTACGCGGCTCCCGCCACCGGCAACTACTGCCCGGAGATCCGGGCACGCCTCAGCGAGGCCACGCCGAACGCCAAGATCACCGAGTTCGCCGAAGGACCGTTCGGCACGGAACTGCGCCGCGTCCTGACCGTGACCGACGACCGTGGCCGCGAGGGGCTCGCGCCGATGCGGGACTGGGTGATCGGCGGCCCCCGCTGGGTGCTGGATGTCCGGCTGATGGGACAAGCGGCAGTCGGGACCACCAGCAACGAACTGGAAGAGTTTGTGCACAACCTCGTCATCCGCCGGGGTGATGTGGCCATGGTACCGGGGGACATCCTCCCCCTTCACCCAGCCGGGGCGACGGCGGGCGCCGGTCAGAGGTAGCCGTTGGCCTGGGCCATGGCGACGGCGATCACGGCGGTGAACGGCGCGATGATACCGAGGACGATCCCGATGATGCCGAACACGCGACCCCTGGCCTTGACGGCGGCGATGATGGAGATGACGAGACCAACGATGCCGATGAGGCTTGAGATGAGGATACCGAATCCGGGTCCCATGATGGCGGACACCTGGGAGTCGCCCAAGGCCGACGAGTCAACGTACGACCAATTGATGCCGGCTTGGTCGCCGGCGACGTAGATCCCGTAGAAGCAGGCGCAGTACGCGATCATACAGATGGCCACGATGGCCAGGCCGACGATCCCGAGGACGGAGGACTGCTTCTCCGCCGCGGCCGGGGCATACGTGGCGGGATAGGCGGGGGCCGGGCCCGCGGCGTACCCCGGATAGGCCGGCGGGTACGCGGGTGCGGACGGGTACGGCTCTGCCACCGGGGTGGCGTACGGCGGAGCCGACGAGTACTGCGGTGCCGATGGGTACGGCGACACCGGCGGATACTGCGGTGCCGGCGGATACTGCGAGTCGCCCGGCGTCGCGTACGGTGGCGCGGCGGGATAGGCGGGGTCCGGCGGGTACTGCGGTGCCGACGGATACTGCGAGTCACCCGGGGCCGCGTACGGCGTTGACGGGTAGGCGGGTGCGGCTGGGTACTGTGGCTCCGCAGACGGGGCGGCGTACGGCGGCGCGGACGGGTACTGCGGCGGTGCAGACGACGGCGTGGCTGGGCTGGAGTCGTGTGGATCATACGTGGGTTGCGTCATGACGCAATCATAGGGCATCAGGGTGGTACCTGTCCGCGTGGATCGGATAGGCTCGGTCGGCGTGACCCGTCTTTCATCTCGTACCGAACCTCAAGCGCCTGACGTCTTCCGTCTCACGACGACCGACGTGGCGCACGGCGGTTTCTGCGTGGCCAGGACGGACAACCGGGTCGTGTTCGTGAGCGGTGCCCTGCCCGACGAGGTGGTCGACGTGGAGATCACGGCGCGGCGGGCGAAGTCGTGGTACGGCCGGGTCGTGGCGGTGGTCGAGCCCTCGCCGGACCGGGTCCCGCACGTCTGGCCGCTCGCGGCGGCCCAGGGCATCGGGGGCGTCGATCTCGGGCACGTCAGCCTTGCGGCGGGACGGGCCTGGAAAGCCCGGGTCGTCGAAACCCAGCTGCGGCGCCTGGCCCTCCGCACGGTCACTGTCCAGGTCGAGGCCGCCCCCGGCGACGAGGCGCGGGCGGGGCTCGCGTCCCGGACGCGCGTGACCCTGCGGGCGGATGCGGCGGGGCGCCTCGGGATGTACGCCGCCAAGTCGCACGAGGTGGTTCCCGTGGACGGGATGCCCCTCGCGGTCGGGGAACTCCAGGCGGTGATCACGGGCGACCTCGGGCGTCGCTTCCCCCCTGGACAGCCCCGGCACTTTGTCCAGCCCTCCGGCTCGCCACTGGTCGTGGTGGGGGAGGGCGCGGTGCCCGGCGTCACCGAAGTGGTCACCACCCAGGCCGGGACGTGGCGGTACCAGGTCCGGGCCGACGGGTTCTGGCAGGTACACCGGGCCGCCCCGGCGGTCCTCGTCGCGGCCGTCCTCGACGCCGTGGGGGACGCCTCCCCAGCGTACGACCTCTACGCCGGGGCGGGCCTGTTCACCCAGCCCCTGGCCGATCGGGGACCGCTGACGGCCATTGAGGGCTCACCGACGGCCGTGGCGGATCTGCGTCGCAACGTGCCGCGCGGGGTCACGGTCGTGGCCGGCGACGTGGCCACGGTCCTGGCCGGCGCACCACGGGTCGGGCGGGGTGTCATCGTCTGCGACCCGCCCAGGGCCGGGGCCGGACGCCGGGCGGTGGAACAGATGACCCGGCTCCAGCCGGACCGGGTCGTGTACGTGGCCTGCGACCCCGCCGCGCTGGCCCGCGACGTGGCGCTGTTCGACACGGGCGGCTACGAACTCACCGGGTTGCGGGGGTTCGACCTGTTCCCCCTGACCCACCACGTGGAGTGTGTCGCCGTACTCGACAAGCGCTGACACTGGTCACCGGGACGGGTAGGATGACGGAATACCCGGCGTACGGAAGGATTGACGATGACACAGACCCTCACAGTCGGCTCCACCACCTACCGGTACTACCCCGTCGCCGAGCTGGCCGCCCGGCTGCCCCTGACCGTGGCGGTCGTGGCGGAGAACCTCCTGCGCCACGCCGCGCCGGCGGCCCAGGTGGCCGCGCTCGCCGCCTGGACGCCCGGGGCCCAGTCCGACCAGGAGATCGAGTTCGCGCCCGCGCGGGTGATCATGCAGGATTTCACCGGCGTACCCTGCGTCGTCGACCTGGCCACCATGCGGGAGGCGGTGGCCGCGCTCGGCGGCGATCCCGCCCTGGTCAACCCGCGCGTTCCGACGGAACTCGTCATCGACCACTCGGTGATCGCGGAC
>JAIRVA010000201.1 GCA_031254155.1 Propionibacteriaceae bacterium | reverse complement strand
GAGATCCTGGACCAGGCCGACCGCGAGGCGCTCGCGCGTCGCGAAGAGGCCGAGGCGATCTACGAGAACCAGCGTGCGCGGGCGGCTGTGGCTGCCGCCGATTTCGAGAAGACCCTGGCGGAGCGCCGCGACGAGGCGGCCAAGGACTTCGCCGCGCAGATGAAGGTCCAGGACGAGTCGATGCAGCGGGCCGAGGAAGCGTTGTACGCGACCCAGGAGGAGGCCGAGCGCTACAAGGCCGAGGCCCACGACCAGGCCGACGCGACGATCAAGGACGCCAGCAACCAGGCCGCCGAGATCCTCAAGCAGGCGAAGGCGTCCGCCGAGCGGATCCGCCGCGAGTCGGAGCGCGAAGTCCAGGCCGCGAGTGCCCGTCGTGATGCGATCACGCTGCAGCTCAGCAACGTCCGCCAGATGCTGGCGACGATGGGCGTGGCGCCGCACCTCAGCGAGGACGAGCCGGCCCAGACTCTCGCCGACGAGGCGGAAGAGGACGACGACTGGCAGTGAGCCCGATGGACTACGCGGTCATCATGGCCGGAGGGTCGGGAACCCGCCTCTGGCCGTTGTCCCGTCAGGGGATGCCGAAGCAGTTGTTGACGCTCGTGGGCGGGCGTTCGCTGCTCCAGCTGGCGTTTGAGCGAGCGTTAACTCTCGTGAGTCCTGACCGGGTCGTGGTGTGCGCCGGGCAGGTGTACGCCGGTCTCATCGCGTCGCAACTGCCGGGCCTGCCGCCGGAGAACCTGCTGGCCGAACCGGTCGGACGGGACTCGCTGGCCGCGATCTGTTGGTCGGTGGCGACGATCGCCCGGCGCGATGCCGACGCGGTCGTCGCGATCCTGACCGCGGATCACCTCATCTCGCCGCAAGCGGCCTTCACCGCGACCTTGCGCCGGGCGCTCACCGCGGCGGCCACGGTGCCGGGGGCGTTGGTCACCTGTGGGGTGATACCGACGAGCCCGCACACGGGGTACGGGTACGTCCACGTGGGTGAACCGGTCACCCCCGGGGTGTTCGCCGTCCGGCGGTTCGCCGAGAAACCGGCGGCCGATGTCGCCAGGCGGTACCTCGCGGAAGGCGATTGGTGGTGGAACTCGGGAATGTTCTGCTGGCGGGCCGAGACCTTCCTCACCGAGGTGGCGCGGTTGCAGCCGGGTCTCGCGGCGGGTGTTGAACGGCTGCTGGACAACCCGGATCAGATCGCTGACATCTACCCGGCCCTGACGAAGATCTCGGTCGACTACGCCGTGATGGAACCGGTCTCGGCCACGCCGGGACCCGCCCACGTGCTGACCGTCGGACTCGACGCTGACTGGTCGGATATCGGCGGCTACGCCGCCCTCGCCGCCTTGTTGCCCCAGGTGGATGGCAACGCGGCCGAGGGGACGGTGGTCACCTGGGACGCGGCGGACAACCTGCTCATCAACCGGACCGACGGCCATTTGTTGGCGGTCGCCGGCTGTACGAACCTCATCGTGGTGGAGGACGGCGATGTGACGTTGGTGTGTCCCCTGGACCAGGCGGAAGCGGTCAAACCCCTCGTCGAGGCTGTTCGGCAACGGGCGGCCCGCTATGCCTGAGTGGGGTTGGCTGATCGCCGGAGCGATCGTCGTGGTGGCTTTCGGGCTTCTGATTCTCCTTGGCCGCGGGGAACGGGCGGCCCGCCGCCGCCCGGCCACCCGCCCCCCCGATGCCGCGCCACCCGCCGTGGCTCCGCCTCCGGCCGCGCCCGGCGTACCGCCCGATGCCGCCCAGGGTCTGGGCTGGGCGAAAGCCTCCGACCTCCTCACAGAGTGGACTGATAGCACCCCGAGTTGACGTAGACCGAGTCACACTGGTGTAATTTCTGTTAGTCCATATTGGATGGGAAGGTTGAGATGGGCAACGTGTTGACGCTGATCGCGGGAATGGATGAGGACGCGAGCGCCTGGCAAGCCAGTGCCCTGTGTGCGCAGACCGACCCGGAGGCCTTCTTTCCGGAAAAAGGTGGCTCGACCCGCGAGGCCAAAGGTGTGTGCAAAGTGTGCGAGGTCAAGAAGGAATGCCTGGAGTACGCTCTGGCCAACGACGAGCGCTATGGTATCTGGGGTGGCCTAAGTGAGCGGGAGCGGCGTAAACTTAAGCGGCGCGTATGAACCCATGCGCGGACGATGACTAAAGGGCCCCATGACTCATACCGAAGGCTGGAGCTGGTTCGATGCTCCGGAACTGAGCGATGTTGACCTGAGTGGCCACAGCGTGACCGCGATCCTCGTGTGCCGCAACGCGGGGTCGTGGTTGAACGCCACCCTGGCCGGGTTGGGCGGACTCGACCGGCGGCCGGACCACATTATCGCGGTTGACAACGAGTCGACTGATGACACCTGGGACCTGCTCGACGATGCGTACGAGGCCGGTCTGGTCGACGAAATCATTGCCGGGAAAGCGAATTTTTCGTTCGGCGAAGCGGTTGAGGCCGCCATGGCGAAGACCAGACCGCCGACGCGCTGGCTGTGGCTGCTGCACGATGATGCGGTACCCGACCACGACGCCCTGACTGAACTGTTGGAGCTGGCGGCGCGGACACCGCGTCTGGCGATCGCCGTACCCCTGCTCGTACGCCCGTCGCGACGGACTCACGCCGCGCGGACCCTGGAGGTCGGGGCGTCGGTGTCCGGCTCCGGCGCCCGCGCGCTCGGTCTGGAACCGGACGAGGTCGCGCAGGGGCAGTACGAGTCCAGCCCGGTGCTCGGCGGGTCGACGTGCGGGATGCTCGTCCGGTGGGAGACGCTCGACCAGATCGGCGGTTTCGACCGCGGCATCCCTGACTACCGGGACGGCGTCGACATCGGCTGGCGGGCCCAACTGGCGGACCAGTGGGTGTTGACGTGCCCCCGGGCGCGCATGGTACACCGTCAGGCCGGACGCTCGGAGATCCGGACCGGTACCATCGCGGCCCAGGCCGGGCGCAGCGAGTCCGAGTGGGACCGCCTGATGGGACTACGACTGGTGACTGCTCACGCGCGCGGTCTGGGCAAGCTGGTCACGCTCATCCGGCTCACAATCGTGTGTTTCGTGGGCGCCCTCGGGTACGTGCTGGGACGAGCGCCCGACCGCGCCAAGGAGGAACTCCAGGCGTGGGGCGATCTCGTCTTTTTCAGCTTCAAGCCGGTCCGGGGTCTGACCAAGAAGATCACGGCGTCGGGGCGGCGCTCCCGCGCGAGCGGCGGCACCAAGCGCCGCATCCGTTCGCTCCGTCCGACCCTGGGCGATGTCCTGGAGGACGCGTTCCAGGGCCTCGCCCGCTGGTTCCACGAGCAGTGGGCGACGGGCCGCGACTCGGAGGTGACCCTCGACGATCTGCTCGGTGACGAGTTCACCCGCCGGGTCGGCGAGGGGAAGAAGCGGGTGCCGCGGCTCGTGTGGCTGGCCCTGGTCGTCCTCGGGGTCGCCGCCATGGTCCGCGGTCTCTACCGCTCCGGGCTCGTGACCGCCTCCGGTTTGTTGGGGGCGCCGGCGACCCTCAGCGACGCCTTCGGGCGGGCGCTCAGCGAAGCCGGGCGCCAGGAGCCCTGGCTGCTGGTGAGCGCCGCGCTCTCCGTCCTGACGGTTCGTCCGCCCTGGCTGCCCGTGGTGGCGCTGGTGGCCGCCGTACCGGTGACGATGCTCGTCGCCGCCTGGTTTGTCCGCCACCGGATCGATCACGCCGGGCTGCGCTGGTTGGCGGCCGCGGGGTACGCCCTGCTGCCCGTCCTGCTGGGCGGCCTGAACCGGGGCGCCCTGTGGCTCGTCATCATCGCGCTCGTCCTGCCGTTCTTGGCCGAGTGGGTCCTGCGCCTCGACCAGCCGTGGGAGGGTGCCCGGTCGCTGCAGAGCCTCGCCGGCCTCGGCCTGGGCGGTGTGCTCGTCGTGGCGGTCTTGCCCGTGTTGTGGGTACCGGTCGTGGTGGCGGCCCTCGCTGTGGTGATCTACGCCGGCGGTACGGCGAGGATCATCCGGACGGCGGTCGCCCTCGTCCTGCCGGTGCTCTTCTGGGCGAGCGCCGTACCGGCCTACGTTCGTAACCCGGCCCGGCTGCTGCTCACGCCCGAGCCGATGCTGACCCCGGCCCCGCAGAGTTGGGAGATGCTCTTCGGCCGACCGGTGGCCAGCGGGCTGCCACCGCTGTGGTTGTCGATCGCCGCGTTCGGAGTCCTCTGGGTGGGCGCCATCGTCGTCACGGTGACCGGGTCCTGGCTCCGGTTGGTCGTCCTCGCTGGCGTGATCACGGTGGGCGGCGGTCTGTGGCTCACCCACGTCGGGGTTGTGACCGGTGTCGCGACGGTCAATCCGGATGCCAGTCCCTGGCTTCTGATCGCGTTCGGGCTCTTCCTCTACGCCTTCGTCGCCTGGCTGGACGTGACCCGTGCCTCCCTGGAGGGCCGGGACTTCGGTGCCAAGCAGGCTCTCGTCGGGCTGGTGTCGATTCTGCTGATGGGCGCGTTCGTGCTGGCCGGCGCCTGGTCGGCGGTGAGCGGCGCGAGCGACGTCCGACGCGGCGACGATCCCAGGATCCCGGGGTACGTCGCCCAGAACGAGATCGAGTTCGACGCGGGTACGCTCATCATCGACGCCAGACGGGGCTCGTGGAACTTGCGGTACGCGGGCCAGACCTTCTGGGGGCAGGCGACGTACCTCGACGGCCCGGTGAGCACCGACTCGGCCCGCACGGTCGCGCAGCAGGTGGTGGCGCGAGCCCTGGCCGGACGGACGGACGACACCGTGATCGCCGACCTGGCCTCCCTCGGCGTCAGCCGTCTGGTCATCCTGGACCCCACGACGGAGACCATCACCGCGCTCGACGCGACGACGGGCCTGCAGCGCGGGACAACGACCGGGGCTACCCAGATCTGGAGCGTCACGGACGAGGCCGGGGCGCCGACCCGCCGGGCGCTGACCACTCCGGGCGGACCGACCGTCTACCTGGGTTCACGCGACGAGGTGCCGGCGGGCTCGCCCCGCACCCTTGTTCTCGCGCTGCCGCCGGATCCGGCACTGCGGGTGACCGTCGGCGGGACCGAGGTCAAGCCCACCGGCTCCGGCGACTGGCGCGCCGCGTACGCCCTCGGTACGGCGAGCGGGCCGCTCCAGTTCGAGCGGACGATCAAGGCGGCCTGGGTACCCTGGACCCAACTGGGTGGCTTGGTGGTTTTCATCATCTTCGTCTTCCCGCCGTTCAACGACCAGTCGGTGGATGATCCGCGGCGCCAGGTGAGGAGGAAGGGACGATGAAGAAGTACTGGCCCATCGCGGTCCTGCTGGTGATGGCCCTGGCGATCACGGAAGCGGTGCTCCTGCCCCGGACAACCCCGGCCACGGCCGAGATCACACTCCCCGTCGCGCGCATGCTCGCCTGCCCGGTGGGCGACCCGGCCGTGGGAAAGACCGTCGTGACCGTGGCCGACCAGGCGACCTTCACCGCCGGCGAGGCCGGAGCGTTGGCCGGTGAACCGACAACGTACGCCTCCTTCGAGAACCCCGCGAAGCCCATCATCGTCCGCGGTTCCTCCATGGTGTCAGGGCTCACCGTCTACACCGAGGGGGACAAGTCGGCTTCCATCCCGTGCGCGGCGCCGGTGACGGCCGGGACGTGGAACGGTATCACCACCCCGGAGGGGGCGGCTGTGACGTTGTACTTGAGCAACGTCGATCCGGGCCCGGCCGTGGTGGACGTGTTCCTCGTGGGCCAGACCGGCCCGGTCGCAGCCGCCGGGCTGAGTGACATCCCGGTGGCGTCGGGGGCGACCCGGACGCTGGCGATCGACCAGATCGTCACCTCGGAGACGCCGTTCAGCGTCCAGATCCGGGCGTCGAAGGGCCGGGTGAGCGCGACGCTCCGCGTCATCGGCCCGACGGGTCTCGACTGGCAACTGCCGCAGACCTCGGCCGACACCGACATCGTCATCGCGGGTATTCCCGCGGGTGAGGGTACCCGTACCCTCACCCTGACCAACGCCGACCAGGTCAACCGGGCGCACGTCGCGGTGACGGTGCTGACCGAAACGGGCACGTTTGACGCGATCGGGCTGGACAGTCTCGAGGTACCGGCCGGCCGGGCCGAGTCGATCGACATCACTGAAGGCCTGGCGGCGCAGGCGACCGCGCTGCACCTCGTGTCGGATCTGCCCATCACGGCGACGGTTGTGACCAGCGCGCCGGACCTCGCCGGCGTGTCCGCCTACCCCGCGCTCGCGGGGGCCGTGGTGTTCCCGCCGGTGGGCGGGACGCTGTGGGCGGCCAATCCGGGTACGACGGCAGCGACCGTCAGCCTGCGGGCGACCGACGACACCGGTACCGTGGCGTCCAGCGATACCCCGGTCAACCCGGGCAGCCTGGTGGGAATCCCCTTCCCGTCGGCCGGGAAGGCCGTCCGGGTGTGGGCCGACTCCGATTCGGTGCGGACTGCGGTTGTCACCA
>JAIRVA010000197.1 GCA_031254155.1 Propionibacteriaceae bacterium | reverse complement strand
ACCACCGTACATTCCCACTAACGTTGGGGATATGCTCGGATACTTCGGCCCGCCCGGTACTTTCACCCACCAGGCTCTGCTCAACCTGCACCTCGACGAGGACACCCGGGCGTACGCCTCCGTCGGGGCGACCCTGGACGCCGTCCGGGCGGGGGAGGTCCGGGCCGGGGTGGTGCCGATTGAGAACTCCGTCGAGGGCGGGGTGTCGGCGACGATCGACAACCTCGCCCAGGGCGAGCGGCTGCAGATCATGGCGGAGGTGTTGCTGCCGGTCACGTTCGGGTTGTTCGTCCGCCCCCACACCGCCCTGGGGGATGTCCGCCGCGTCATCACCCATCCGCACGCGGCGGCGCAGGTCCGGGGCTGGCTGGCGGAACATCTGCCGACGGCCCAGGTGACCGAACGGGGCTCGACCGCCGGGGCGGCGGCCGAGGTGGCGAAGCCCGACTCGCCCTACGACGCCGCGGTCTGTGCGGCGGTGGCCGGGGAACTCTACGGGCTCGACGCCGTGGCCAGCGACATCGCCGACAACGCCGACGCCGTGACCCGGTTCATCCTGGTGTCGCGGCCGTTCCCGCCGGCGCCGCCCAGTGGGTCGGACAAGACCTCGGTCATGGTCCACCTGCCGTCCGACCATCCCGGCGGGCTGATGGCGATGCTGCAGCAGTTCGCGCTGCGCGGGGTTAACCTGTGCCGGATCGAGTCGCGGCCCGAGAAGGACAAGATGGGCAACTACTATTTCTCCATCGACGTGGTGGGACACGTCCACGAGCGCCGTCTCCAGGAGGCGTTGGCCGGGTTGCACCGGACGACCCGCGAGGTGACCTTCCTCGGGTCCTACCCACGGGCGGACGCGGTCCAATCGGAGCCGGGTGACGGTACGACCGACGCGGATTTCACGGCCTCCGACGCCTGGCTGAGGTCGATCCTCACGCCCTGACATGCCCGAACTGCCCGAGGTTGAGTCGCTCGCCCGTTTCCTCGAGAAACGGTGTGTTGCTCACGCGGTCGCCCGGGCCGAGTTGGTCGCCTTCCCCTGCCTCAAGACTGCGGGTGTCCCGCTCGCGGCGCTGGGCGGGCTGGTGGTCGAGACGGTCCGGCGGCGGGGCAAGTTCTTGTGTCTCGGCCTCGGCGGATGTTGGCTCGTGACCCACCTCGCCCACGCCGGCTGGCTGGTCTGGCGGGACGAGATGCCCGCCCAACCCGCCCGGCCGAGCCGGAACCCACTGGCCTTCCGGCTGGTCCTGGACGACGGTTCGGGGTTCGACCTGACCGAGGCGGGGACGCGCAAGTCCCTGGCGATCTACCTGGTCGGCGACCCCCTCGACGTACCCAACCTGGCGACGCTCGGCCCCGAACCGCTGGACGCGGCGTTCACACCCGCCCAGTTGGACGCCATCCTCGACCGGGCCGGGGGCGCGCACCTCAAGGGGGTCCTGCGCGACCAGCGGATCATCGCCGGGGTCGGTAACGCGTACTCCGACGAGATCCTCTGGGCCGCCCGGCTGAGCCCGTACGCCGCCTGCGGCCGCCTCGACGCCTCGCACCGGGCGGTCCTCTACGACGCCATCCAGACCGTCCTCACCGCCGCCATCGACGACCTCGCCGGTCTGGACGCCCGCGACCTCAAGCCGCACAAGAAGGCCGGGTTCCGCGTCCACGCCCGGACCGGCGAACCCTGCCCCGCCTGCGGTACGACCATCGCCGAGGTCAGTTTCGCCGAGTCGTCGCTGCAGTACTGTCCGACCTGCCAAACCGGGGGCAAGACCCTCGCCGACCGGCGGCTATCCCGGCTGCTCAAGTAGGTTGGGCGGGCGGACTCACGCTGACGGCGCATTCTGGGCCAACACCGCGAACGAGCGATTCCGGGTCTTTCAGCGTCTTTCCGCACCTCAGACAGGTATTCCCCCGGAAGACCTCGGCGGGTACGTTGACCGGCGGATCGGGTACGACACCCGGGAACTCCTCTGTCATGGCGGCTGCCAACCTGGGCAGCGTTCGACCCAGGTGTTGGTGGATCGCCGCCGGTGTTTTTGGTTCATATCGGCGTATCGCCGCCAACTCGGTCAGAACCGCGTGGTATGTCTCGCGAGGGAGGACCGTACTCAAGAACAGGTCAGGATGGGCCACTGACAAGCCCGAGCGCACAAGGTCGGTGCGCCCGAAGTCACGCACGTTCATGCTGATCACAACCCGAGCGCCGGCTCTGGCTGCGGCCGCTAGCACGTGTTTGTCAGTCGGACTCGTGTCCACCAGTGTTGCCAGGTCCGAGTTCGCGGCAGGCTCGACAATCACCTGGTCTGCCCAGTCGGCGGACGCGGGGTTCTGGCGCAGTGCCGCGACTCCGGTTGGGCGGGCCCGGCCACCCGGGCGGGTAGCCATGCGTTTCCACTGTTTGGCCAAGGCTCTGTCGGCCTCGTCCTCAACCGCCCGTGACCAGCGGGGTACGAAGCTACACAAAGGACTCCGGGAGGAGAGCAGCAACAGACTTCGCGTCAACGGATGCGCCAGCACATCCGCATCAACGAAGATGACATGGCTCTCAGAAGTCAATGTCATTGGCCAGAAGTCCTGCCATTTGGCGCATGAGGCAACGACTATAGCGGATTACCTCGCGCTCTGGAACGCGGTAATGCGATCCCCGCTTGCTCGCCTTGATGGTACCGTCCTCAATGCGTCGTAACACCGTGGTTTTCGACACGTCCACCATTCGCGCCACCTCGGCGGGTGTGTACGTCGTGTCCACGGGCCGAACCTGAACCGACCGGCCAGTGGCAGCGACCCCGATCACCAGGCGGTTGAAAGCCGCCATCCAGTCGGCGCTGTCCGAACTGTTGATCCTTACCATTTCGGGTGAGACTGTCAGCACCGGCTCGTCAACTATCACGCTCATACCGTCATTATGCCACGTTGGGTCGATAAGCGGGACTATCGTTCCAGCACATACCAGACGGCTTCAGAATTTTCGGGGGCATCTCTCGCCTACAACTGAAACCCCCTCAGACTTGGAATTTCCAGGGGAACTTCCAAGTCTGAGGGGGTTTCACTTGGAATTTGGGGCAGAACTTCCAACACGACGCTATTCAGACCGTCCTCACCGCCGCCATCGACGACCTCAGTGGTCTGGACGCCCGCGACCTCAAGCCGCACAAGAAGGCCGGGTTCCGCGTCCACGCCCGGACCGGCCAACCCTGCCCCGCGTGTGGTACGACCATCGCCGAGGTCAGCTTCGCCGAGTCGTCGCTGCAGTACTGTCCGGCCTGCCAAACCGGGGGCAAGACCCTCGCCGACCGGCGGCTATCCCGGCTGCTCAAGTAGTTCCGCGCGGCGTGTCACAGTCAATGTGATTGCCCAGTGGAGTACGCCATGGGGGCTTCCATGATGTCGAGTATTCTCGGCGCGACCCAAAACTCACGGCCACCTTGTCCGCGAGCACCCAGGCTGTGGAGCCACTCGCGGGACTCGGCCGACTTGATCAGCGCGCGCGCACCTTGGTTGGTGAGGCCAACCGCTTCTTGGACTGATTTCACGGTGACGATCGGGTTGCGTACGATCACGTCCACCAAAGCCGGCAACCTTGAGCGGGTCTGGATCGCTTCCTGGAGATAGGTTTCGCGGGTGGAGATCAGACTCCGGGAGCGCACGACCGCATCGTCGGCCTGAGACTTCACGGCCTGCAAAAAGAACAACAACCATCCGTCTATGTCGCCGCGTTGACGGACGGCCTGCAGTTTGTCGTAGTACGTCTGCCGGTAACTCTCGAAGTAGCTGGAGAGGTACAACAGCGGCACAGGCAGCCGTCGCCGCTCGATGAGGAGCAGGTTGATCAGGAGGCGGCCGAGTCGTCCGTTTCCGTCAAGGAAGGGGTGGATGGTCTCGAACTGGTAGTGCATCAGTGCCGCCTGGATCAGAGCGGGTAGGCGTTTGCCGTCGTCATTCACGAAAAACTCCCAGTCCCGCATGAGATCGGGCAGGTGTTCCGGCAGCGGTGGTACGAAGGCTGCCGTGTCGGGTGTCGCGTTCGCACTGCCCACCCACACGGGGCTCATCCTGAGTTCGCCGGGGTTTCTCTCCTTGCCGCGCACTCCCTTGAGGAGGACTGCGTGCACCTGCAGAACGAGCCGTTGCGTGATCGGAAGAGATTGGGCCAGGTTGTACGCGAGTTCGGTGGCCTCGACGTAGCGGCGGACCTCTTCGATGTCGTCGTTCTCGATCGACTCGACTTCGGACTGAAAGAGGTCCGAGAGGGATGCCTGCGTACCCTCGATCCGAGTGCTGGCGACCGCTTCGCGGCGCAGGCACGGCCCGATGAGCAAACTGGGATCCGTGATGAGCATGGCAAGCCCCCCGAGGAGTCCGAGCGCCGCATCGGCGTCGGACAAGGCGTTCACCAGGGTGGCGTCAAGCGGTACCTCTCGTGGGATCGCATTTGGCAGGTAGTAGGTGAATGCCCACCGGTTGCCGGGCTCTCGCCAGGGTTTGCCGAAGAGGCTTTCACAGTACTGACTGCCATCCATGACACAATCCTACAACTGAAACCCCCTTAGACTTGGAATTTCCAGGGGAACTTCCAAGTCTGAGGCCAGTTCACTTGGAATTTCCCCTCAACCTTCCAAGTTCGCTTGGAGGCTCACACGTCCGGCCGTACCCCCGCGTCCAACGTACCGTCGCCACAATTGATAGAGTCGTCAGTGCAATTTCTTAATCGGAAGGACAACACATGCGGATGCTGATCATGGGCCCCCCCGGGGCCGGCAAGGGTACCCAGGGCAAGCGGGTGGCCGAGGAGTTCGGGATTCCCGAGGTGTCGACGGGGGCGATCTTCCGTTTCAACGTCGCCAACCAGACCGAACTGGGCAAGGTCGTCAGTGCGATCATGGAGAAGGGTGAGCTTGTCCCCGACTCCGTCACCGTCGACCTCGTGGCCGACCGGCTGGCCCAGCCCGACACCGCGCCCGGGTTCCTGCTCGACGGCTTCCCCCGCACCCTCGCCCAGGTCGAGTCGCTCGACGGCATCCTGGCCAAGCTCGGCATCAAGCTGGACGCGGTGCTGAGCCTGGTCGTGGACGGGGAGACCCTTGTCCAGCGCATGTTGAAGCGTGCCGAGATCGAGGGCCGCGCCGATGACAACGAGGAGACCATCCGGCGTCGCTTTGAGGTGTACACCGCCGAGACCGAGCCGCTGCTCGCGCTCTACCGTGACCGCGGCCTGCTGGTCGAGGTCGACGGCCTGGGCAGCGTTGACGAGGTGCACGCGCGCATCGTCGCCGCGCTCAAGAAGTGAGACGGCGCCGGCGTGGCGGCATTGAGGTCCTGACACCCCAGGAACTCAAGGTCATG
>JAIRVA010000187.1 GCA_031254155.1 Propionibacteriaceae bacterium | reverse complement strand
CAATGTTGATGGCAACTTTGGCGTCGTCCGCCCACCGGATGACTGGCGGGTGTTCCCCGTAGCCAATGAGGTCGCGGGCCGGGCCGGGGATGCCGGTCATGTCATCATCCGTCCGGAAGAACTGCGGGTTGTCGACCACGATGACTCCTCTCGTTGAGCTGGCGCGGGATGCACGCACGTGTTATTTCTAGAGTACGTAAACCTGGTCTGTCAAGCGGGGGTACGCCGGAGAGTGTGCCTTTGTGTGTTATCTATCCCGCCCAAGCGCTTAGGACTCGTCGTTGGCCGGGCCTGGGCGTGCGCCCGGGCGGTGAGGGTCCCGCCGGGCGGGACGGAGCGTCCGGCCCGGAGCGGTACGGGGTCATCCAGCCGTACCTTTCCGTACAAGTGCCGGAGCGGTCGGGGTGCCCACCAGTTCCACCGGCCGAGGACGGTCATGGTCGCGGGGACGAGCAGCATCCGGACCAGCGTCGCGTCGGTGACCACCGTGATCGCCAGGGCGACGGCAACCTGCTTGACCAGGATCAACTCCGAACTGGTGAAGCCGAGGAAGACCACGACGATCAGCGCGGCCGCCGACGTGATGATCCGGCCGGAGCGCTGCAGCCCGCGCTCGACGGCGGTGTCGTTGTCGTACCCCGCGTCCCAGAACTCCTTCACCCGCGTGATCAGGAAGACCTCGTAGTCCATCGCGAGCCCGAACCCGAAGCAGACGGTACAGACAACCGCAAAGGTGTCCATACCCTGGACCCGCGGCAGGCCCAGCCATCCGTGCATGAAGAGGTACGTGGTGGTGCCGAGCGAGGCCAGCAGGGACAAGGCGTTGATGATCATGGCCTTCAGCGGGACGATCAGGGACCCGGTCATGAAGAACATCAGGACGAACACCGCGAGCCCCATGAGAGCGATGGCCAGCGGTGCCCGTTCGACCACGGAATCAACGAAGTCCAGTTGGAGCGCCGCCGCCCCGCCCACGAGCAGCCCGTACCCGGCGTCGTACGCCCGCAGGTCCCGGACGAACTGGGTCACCGCGGGACCCAGCTGGTTGTTGGCGGTGAGGTGGACGTTGATCAGCGACCAGCCCTCGCCGACCGCCACCGGCGGGGTCACGTACTCGACATCCTTAAGCCCGGCCAGGTGGGCCACGAGGGCCCCGGTTGCCGCGGGCGCCACCTCGGCGACGACGGCCACCGACGGGGCTTCAAACGCTGGGTAGTCGTTCTGGAGCTGGTGGTACGCATCGGCGGCGCCGTGCCCCGCCGTCAGGTAATCGGTGGCCGTGAACCGGACGACGAGCCCGCCGAGGGGGGCCGCCATTGTCGCCAGCAGCAGGGCCACCACGACCATGATCCGCCAGGGCCGCCGGTGGACGAAGGCGGCCAGTTTCGAGAACACTCCGTGCTCGGCCGAGGTGTCGGCGACCGCGGCGACCAGCCGTCGTACTCCCGGCAGGAACACCACCACCGACGGCCGCAGGAGGAACCGCCCGAGCAGGACGATCACCGCCGGGACCAGGGTTAACGCGCACGACACCACCACTACTGTGACAATGATTGCGCTCACCCCCATCGCCCGCAACACGTTCGCCCTCAGTGTCAGCATCGCGCTCATCGCGACGGCGATGGTGAGGGCGGAGAAGCTGATGGCCCGTCCGGCGGTCCGCAGGGTGGCCGCCATGGCCGTGTCCAAGAGGGGCCGGACGGCCTCGCCCTTGGGCAGACGGGAGCCGTCGGTCGCGTACCCCGCGCGGACCAGGGTGCGGCCCAGCTCCTCCCGGAAGCGGGCCACGACCAGCAGGGCGTAGTCGATGGACAGCGACTCGCCCATGACCGCGATGACGTTGAAGGTGAAGGCCTCCACGCCGAAGAGAAAGGTGAGCAACCACAGGGTACCCATACCGATCAGGATGGCGGCGAGGGCGCTGAGAACGGGCAGGCCAGCGGCGAGGACACCGCCGAAGACGATGATCATGAGCAGGCCCGACGTGGGCATGCCGAGCGCCTCGCTGTGGAACACGTCCGCCTTGATCTGGTCGAAGATGGCGGTCCTGATGGCCGCCGCGGAGGTGTAGCGGAGGGTCGCGCCCCGGAACTGCTCCCGCAGCGCGGTCTGGATCGCCGTGAGTTCGGTCCCGACCGCGGCCTCGGCGTCCGCGGCGGCTTGATCGGTCAGCCGGGGATCCAGAACGACCGTGGTCACGTAGCCGTCGCCCTTGTCGGAGAGACGGGCTTGCCCTTCGGGGCTGGACAGGCCGGCCGCAAACGGGTCGGTCACGGCACTGACGCCGGGCAGGGCCGTGAGGCGGGCCCGGTACGTGGCGGCGGCCTGGGCGAGGTCTGCTCCGTCCGTCGCCAGGTCGACGCCGCTGATCACGACCGTCAACTGGCGCGCCGTACTCGCGGCGGCCAGAGTGTTCACCTGGTGCGAGTCGGAACCGGGCATGAGCGACACCGAGTTGTCGAGCCGGTCAAACAACCCGCCCTGTCCGAACCCCCAGAACGCCCCGGCGACCGTGACCAGCAGAATCACCAGCCAGGCCACGACGATACGCACCGGGTGTCGGGTCACCATGTCGCCAAGGCTCACGCTCGTTGCCCTTTCCCCCACCGCAGTTGCGCATTGCACCTGCGTGCCAGGGGACGTGCCTCCCATAGGTTCCCCGGTTGTACCCCTGGGGCAACCCTACCGACTCAGCCAGGGCATGTAAAGACTAGCCCATTGTACATTTAACATTCATGCGGGGTCGCGGAGAGTCCGGCCCATGCGCCAGAGGCTGAGGGCCCAGGCCACCGCGGTCCAGGCGAGGAGGGCGACGGCCACGAGTCCCAGCGGCCAGGTCCCGCCCGCGCGGATCTCGGCACCCAGTGGGTACGTCAGACTGTGTACGCCGCACCCTTCGAGAATCGGGGCTCTGACAAGGGAAGATGCCTGGAAGAACGGGAGCGCGCCGAGGACCTCGTAGACCACGGTCGGCCGGACGAGAGCGAGCGACGTGGTCAGGAAGGTGGTACCCAGCCCGCCGAGCAGCGCCCAGCCGGCGAGGCCACCGCGCGTGCGGGTGAGGGCGACCGCGAGCCCGTTCAGACCGGCGAAGAAAACGGCCGCGAGGAGGCTGCCGATCAGGGCGAGCAGCCAGTCGATGGCCGACATGGTCGGCTCCCCTCGTACCGCCGCCCAGACCTGCCCGAGCGCGATGACCACGAGCGAGAGGGCGAAGGCGACGGTGGCCGCGGCGGCGAGGAAGGTCCCGCCCACCTGCCAGCCCTTCGCGCCGGCCGCTGCCCACAAGCAGAAACGCCCGTCGGCCCGGTCATCGGCGTAGGCCAGCAGGACGGCGAAGGTCGACGAGAACCCCGTCAGGACGGCCACCGTGGCGAAGACCCACGCGGTGATCGCAGCCGCGGCGGGGGCGGAGTTGGTGGTGCCGGTCGTGCCGGCCGCGTCGACCAACCCGTCGCGCAGGAAGGCGAACCAGCAGACGAGCAGCATCACCGGGGTGAGACCCGCGATGAGCACCGCCGTCCGGTTCCGAACGGTGACGCCCAGGTGGCGGAGGAACAGCCGGCCCGTACCCGTACCCGTCATCACGCGTCCTTCCCGCTCGCCCGCCGCCGCCGCGCGTCTTCCATGCGCTTCTCTATTGACAACTGCAAACGTGCCTGCTTGGCGTACTGCTCGTTCAACGGCCGGCTCATTTCCTCCACCCAGACATCCTCGGTGCGCGTGAGCGGGGCGGGCTCGGGGTTCGGCTCGGGCGGCGGCAGCTCGTGGAACAGCCCGTCGACCGGGAACCGCTCGTCGAACGGCGGCAGCGCGTCCTTGAGAATAGCGTCCTTGATCAGGTGCGATACAAACGCCAGCCGGTCCACGGCCCCGAACAACGCGATCGAACGGGAGTCCTCCTCGGGTCGCAGTACGGGTGGGGCCGGGCGGGCCCGGCCGGGCTCCGGCTCGGGAGCGGGGTTGAGATCCGCCGTCGGCCAGTCGGCGGGTACCTCGAGGGGGATATCCCGGCCGTCAAGCCCGTTTGGTAAATCGAGTTGCTCGGGTACGGTGAGTTGATCGGCCCCGGTGAGTTGCTCGGGCAGCGCCCGTACGTCTGGCGCCTCCTGACCGAACTGCTCGTCGGGGACAAACTGGGCATGTCGGACGAACTGCGCGTCCGATACCAACTGCGCGGCGGGGCCGCCCAGTCCATCCGGTAGCCCCGGTACGAACGCGGCCTCCGGCAGACCCAGGTCGCCCAACGCGGCGCGCGCGCCCCGTCCCACCGACGGGCCCGGTTCACCCCGCCCGTCGAGCACACTCGGTACGTCGGACTGGGAAGTGTCCCCCCCGCCCGGCGTGGGGCGAATGTCTCTTGCGTCCCCCGCGGGACCGGAATCCGGCCACCCGGACTTGGCGGTCGCGGGCTCCGGGGTGGCGGCCGGGCCGGCGTCCGGCTCGTACGAAGCGGCAGCGTGGAGCCGAGAGACCCCGGTGATCCACCCGGGGGCGGGTACCGCCCAGTCGGGACGCGTGCGGCCGGTCCGGCGCGGTTGTCCGGGCCGGGATTGGCTTGTCCGCGACTGGCTGGTCGGGGGCTCGTCGACCCGGGGCTGGCCAGACGAGGGTGGATCAAACTGGGATTGATCAGGTATTTCGCCGTCGGTGGTTGCAGAAATCAGCCGGTACCCCCGGCCCCGGACGAGTTCGCGGTCGCGGATCGGGCCGGTCACGGGCTCGTCGGGGACCGAATCGTCTGGTGCCGCCGCGGGTACCACGGGGGTGGGCCGCCGGACCTCCCGCCGGGTCCGGCCGGGCTCGGGGGCCGGCCGCATCCGGACGGTGGTCGGTCCGGACTCGATGAGCGGCGTCCAGCCCGGCTCCGCCGGGTCAACCGGGTGATCTGGGTCGGCCAGAGTGGCAGCGTCAACCGGGTTATCAGGGCCGGCCAGGCTGGCAACGTCAACGGGCAACGCGGCCCCGGACAGTTCGGCCCCGGGCAGTTCGGCCCCGGGCAGTTCGTCGCCCGACGCGCGTACATCGCGTACATCGCGTACCTCCGGTCGGGCCGGCTCACGCTGCACCTCCCAACCCAGGGTCGACCGGTTGGGCGGAACCACCCCGGTCAACCGGGATGAGGAGGTGGGATCGTCGGCGGCCAGGTCGGTGAGAGCGTCAGCCCCGGGTACGGGTACCGCTTCGTCGGCGGGCTCCCCGGGCAACGTACCAGCGTCCGCCCCCACCGCCATCTCGGCGAGGGTCAGTTCGTCGTCTGACGCCTGCCAGCCGCGCCAGTTGGCCTGGCTGCGCTCGGCGTCGTCGACCCCGATGTAACGGGCGAAGTCAACGGCCGGATCGTACCCCTCCGGGTACCACGGCCGGCCCTCCGCGTTGCGGCCCGTGTCGGAGAACGTGGCGTAGGCGCGTTCACCCACCGCGTCCGGCCAGAGGTCATCCGACTCGGTCCACTCGGCCTCCGGCCCGGCCGCCAGTACCGGGGCCGGCTCGGCCGCGTCAGCCACCTCGGCGGTTCCGTCAGCCAGTTCGGCGGTCCCGTCCGTCTCCGCCCAGGGCGCGGGCTCGGTGGCGTCATCGGCCGGAGCGGTGTCATCGACCGGAAGTACGCCGAGTGTCTCGGGCTCCCAGTTGTCCTCGTCATCCTCCGCGACCACCCCAGGCGCCGGCGGGTCCACCGCGGTGAACTGCAACTCCTGAAGCGTCTCGTCGAGGGTTCGCGGGCGGTACTCGAAGTCCTGCAACTCGTCGCCCAGTGCGCCCACCACGTCCCGGGCGAGGTCGGGTTCGACCGGCCACACGATCCGGCCGTCGGGCTGGGGAGCGGGGAGGTCGAGACCCATCGCCGCCAGATCTGCCCAGCTGGACTCGGGGTTGACCAGGGTTAACGTGAGGTTTCGGCGGTGGGCCGCCGTCAACTCGTCGGCGCTGCCCTCCGCCACGATCACACCTCCCAGCAGGATCCCGATCAGGTCGGCGGGCTGGGCCAACTCGGGCTGGGCGGTGGCGAGGATGATGGTCGTACCGTCACCCCAGACTTGGGCGAGCAAGTCCCAGATCGCATCCGCGCTCACCGGGTCGAGTCCCTCGGCGGGCTCGTCAAGCAGGAGGACATCGGGGCGTCCCAGCAGCGCGCGGACCAGGTCGACCCGGCGCAATTCCCCCGCTGACAAGCGACGACACTGCCGGTCCAGCGTGACGCCAAGCCGGGCTGCGAGTTCATCCGCGTACGACCGCCAACCGCGGCCCAGCCCGCCCAGCCCTGCGTGAACGGCGAGGTTTTCCGCTCCCGTCAGGCGGGCGTCCAGGAGGACGGGCTGGAACACTGTCCCAACGCTCGCGTCGCCCGTCGTAATCCACCCGGAGTCGGGGCGGGCCGCCCCGGCCAGGCAGGCGATGACGGCCGACTTGCCGGCCCCGGCGGGCCCGAGCAGAGCGTAAAAACCGCCGTCGGGGACGGAGAAACTGACGCCCCGCAGCGCTGTCCCCAGGCCGTAGGACTTCGTTACGTCACGCACTTCAACTGGCACAAGACCACACTACCGGTCGGAGCGTAGATCAGTGGTTCCGTAGTCACCGGCGAGTTTGAGCCGGAGCGTCGGGGCGGTTCCTGCAAGCCGAGTGAGGGACTACCTCCGGCATGTATCCGTACAAACGCACCAAAGTGGCCTGTGCACAGATCCCATGCTATCTTGCGGCCTAGCCAGGCTTGATATATGCGTCCTCGTCGATATCGCGAAACGGGCCGGATCGTCGCCATGATCCCGGTCGCGAGCCTGGCCGCACTGATCTGCGTGGGCATCGGCGTGGATTTTTCCGGCCAGGTCGCCGCCGAGCAGGTCCTCCGCGACCAGGCGTCGCACTGCGCGCGGGCGGGCGCGACCGCCGCGACGCTCGGCGCGAACAGTGAGTTCCTGGCCCTCGCCGGTGCGGAAACCTGCCTGAGCGAAGGGGTTTTGGTGGGTACGGCGAGGCTGGACGGGCGGGTGCTGACCGTCGAACTGACCGGGACGTACCCCACCAAGCTGCTCTCCATCATTGCCATTGACCGTCTGCCGCTGCGGGGGGCCGCGTCCGTCGGCCTCGCGCAAGACCGGTAAGAGAAGGGTAACCCGCCATGAAACCACCCACCCCGCGCGGGCCGCAGTTGCGCCGCAGCCCCCTGCTAGTCGTCACCGGGATCGTCCTCGTGATCACGGGCGCGCTCGTGTCCGTTGGCATCTACACCAACCTGTCCCGTTCCCAGGAGGTCATCGCCATCGTGGCGGGGGTCGCCCGGGGCGAGCGGATTGAGCGGGCGGATTTGGCGACGGTACGGGTGGGGTTCGACCCGTTGCTCACCCCCGTACCCGCCGCTGACATCAACGATGTTGTCGGACAGTTCGCCCTGTCCGACCTTGTCCCGGGCACTTTCCTCACTCCGGACGCGGTCGGCGGCCGCATCAGTCCGGCCGACGGCCTGGCCGAGATCGGGCTCGCGCTGACGGCCGGGGAGTACCCGGACGACGA
>JAIRVA010000146.1 GCA_031254155.1 Propionibacteriaceae bacterium | reverse complement strand
TATCTCCCGAGCAAACCCCCCCCCCCACCCCCCCCAAACCGGTGCCAAGGGCCCCCAGTCGGGGTTTTGCCAAACCTTTTTAAACAAACCCGGGGGGGGGGGGGGGGGGGTCGGTGGGGGCCGGGTCACCGGAGGGCCTGTACTACCGCTTCCAGGGTTTGGTCCTGGGAGGCGCCGAGGGTACGGGCGGTCGCCACGTACGTCCGGGCCGCCACGGCCAGCCGGTCATCCGGGGCGGGGGTGCCGCCGGGTGGAGCAGGCGCGACCCGCGTCCCCGCGCCGCGGGCCGTCACGAGGATCCCCGCCGACTCTAGCTCCGCGTACGCCCGCATCACCGTACCCGTGGCGACGCCGAGGTCGCCCGCGAGCTGGCGGACGGTGGGCAGCCGCGTACCGGGCGCCAACTCGCCCACGGCGACGGCGGTCGCGAGCTGGCGGCGGACCTGCTCGTACGGCGGGGTCGGATCGGCGGCATCGAGGCGGACGATCATGCCCGGCCTTCGCCGGAGACGACCGGGCGGGGCGCGGTGGCGCCGAGCAGGAGGCCGCTGGCGACGACGACCCCCACCAGGCCGAGGACGGCCACCGACGCGAGTCCGGCCCCGCCGCCGAACCACCCGTACCACAGTAGACGGGGCGAGACGGTGAAGTCCGCCGCCGACCAGCCGGAGCCCGCCGCGCACTCCTCGACGTACCGGCGGATGTCGAGCGACAACTCCGCCGGCGCTGTGATCGCGATGCCGGAGGTGACAACGCCAAAGACGGTGGCGGCGTACCCCAGGAGGTTTCGGCGCCGCAGCCCGTCGTCCCAAGCGGCGACCGCGGGGTCCGTACCGCTGCGGGGCCGCCGGGCAACAAGCCACGTCCCGAGCGCGGCGAGAACCAGGCAGACCGCGCCCGAGGCCAGCCCGGCGGCGGAGGCGGATCCCGCCGCCGGCAGCTCGACGGTGTAGACGCAGCCGCTACCGCCGGCCCGCGTCACGGTGAACGACAGGTA
The DNA here is from genome assembly GCA_031254155.1 of Propionibacteriaceae bacterium. Taxonomy (GTDB): domain Bacteria; phylum Actinomycetota; class Actinomycetes; order Propionibacteriales; family Propionibacteriaceae; genus WQYJ01. The sequence goes on along the minus strand of JAIRVA010000146.1, from coordinate 7,535 downwards.
CCGGCCCGTCGGGTCGACGAGCGCACGGGTCCCGAGAGCGAGCCCGAGCCAGAGTACGGCGGCGAGGGCGGTGGCGATCAGGAGCGGTACGGGCAGGACCGGGCGCAGGCGACGGCGTTCCAGCGTCGCGACGCCGGGCTCGCGGGCGAGGTCGAACGCGACCACCTCGCCGACGATCATGGCGATCACGATGACCGATCCGGCGATCCCCGGCGTGGCAACGAGAAACACGAGCGATTGGGTGCTGAGGGTGGCGGCGAGGGCGAGCCCGGTGAGGGGCAGGGTGAGTACCACCCCGACGTACCGCGCCCCGAGCGTGAGGCGCCCCAGCCGGGCCAGGCGGGGGTACGCGGCGACATCGAACCGGGGCGTCCGCGCGCGCCGGACCGCCCAGATGACCAGCGCCACGACCCCGATCCCCAGTGGCAACAACAGTACGAAGTACAGCCACAGCGCCATGATCCCTCCTTGTCCCAGGTAAGTGATACAAGACTGGCACGGTGGGGGAAATGTGTCAAGCGTTTGATACAAAAAGTGATCGTGGGGTCACTTGGGTCGCCACCCGCGGGGTAAGTCCCGACCCAACTGACCCCACGGCACCGTTTGCAAGCGAAGTGGGGTGATAGTCTGCGGACATGGAGAGTGAGGACCCCCGGCTCCGCGCGACGGCGCTGATCAACTACGACGACCCCGCGGTCAGCGCGGCAGCGGTCGGCTTGGCGGCTGATAACGCCGAACCGGTGGCGTACGCCCGCGCCGCCTTTGAGTTCGTTCGCGATGACATCCCCCACACGACGACGACCGGTCGCCAGGTGGTGACCGTCCGCGCCTCCGACGTCCTGGCCGAACGTACCGGCATCTGCCACGCCAAGGCCAACCTGCTGGCCGCCCTGCTCCGCGCCCGCGGCATCCCGGCCGGCTTCGGCTTCCAGCACCTGACCCTGGGCGACGACGACAGCGCGGGCTACTGCCTCCACGCCTTCGTCCTCGCCGACCTAGCCGGCAGAACCCTCCCCCTAGACCCCCACCCCCAAGTTGAGTTTTCCCGTGTCAATCCGCAATTGGCCTACCCCTGCCGCCCAGAGTACGACGAGTACGTCCTAACGGGCCGCTGGTATGACCCCGACCAAGGTACAATTACCGTACTACATAACTCCCCAACCCTAAACGACGCTCTCACCCACCTCCCCGACCGTCCCACCACCGAACCGGACGACCCGACCTGGCCCGGCAGTCGTACCCCCGGCCCCACCGATCCCCACCCTGAGTGAGGTACCACGAAACACTAGGTCGGTGGTCCCCGTGTTTCACCCTAGGTCGGTGGTCCCCCTGGCCCGGGGATGGTGACAAGGGCCAATACGCGAAGAGTGCTCAAAGGCGACCCGCGCCCGTCAGCCCCAAAAGAAGGGGGGCCAGCGCCAACCCGCACCCGCCAGACAGACCCGACCCGTACCCCCGGTGTCGGCCGCGCCCGGCGGGGGGTACCCGGCGCCGGAAGATTTCGGCCCGGAGGGCCCAATTCTGAGGACAGCTGGGTGGGTCCCGCCGAGGCAGGCCAGAGTCGTGTACCCCGACGAGTACCCCGCCACCGACCAACGACCACACCAACAACCCCAACAACTCCAACGACCCAACAACCCCAAAGACCAATCCCTCACCCCGCCGGATTCAACCATCCCCCCGGATCAACCCCGGAAAACAGTTTCGCCTGAAACGAGACCCCCACGGCAGAGATGTCCTCACCCAACCACCGCACCTGCTCAGACCCGCCCCCGTGATGATGCGACACAGTCCCGTGATTATCCATAAACGATTGTTGAATCGCCCCTTTGACACGCCGATACGTCTCCAGCATCCGGTCCGACGAGTCGTTCAGTGCAAAGGTGAAGTATTGGCACGCCCCGGAGTGGTACGAATGCGACAGATGGCACATCACAAACCCTTGTACCCCGGCCTCGGCCATGGCCCGGTACGCCGCCGCCACGGTCGCGTCGTGCAGCTGAGTCGTGTACTGCCACGGCGTCGCGGTCTCGGAGACGTCGGCGGGGATGCCCCGGTCGAGCAGGAAGTCGCGGATGTACGGCACGTCGTACTTCTTCTGGTCGTACAACGCCCCGGGCGACGTCCCGACGCCCAGCCCGCGGTGCCGGGAGATGATGGCGTCGACCAGGCCCTTCTCGTACGCAACGTGGCGCCGGGTCCCCTCGAAGCCGACGAGCCCCAGCGCGACTTCGTCCAACCGCCAGCCCTTCATGGTCATGAGCCGCTGGACGGCCTTGTTGGCGAGCCCGGTCACCGTCGACGATTTCTTGCCGTTGGCAATGGAAAACGCCGTCTCGGCGGCGTCCATGACCCGGGTGATCGAGGGAGCGGCGTCGGAGGCGGCGATCGCGGCCATCGCGGCCAGCCCGTCGTTGTAGGTGGCGAAGAAGTACCCCTGGATCGTCCGGACGGCCGGGCGCCGGTGTACGTTCATCCACGCCTCGGTGATGATGCCCAGCCGCCCCTCGGAGCCCAGGACCATCTCCCGCACACTCGGCCCGCTAGCCGTTGAGGGCAGCGGCCGCAGCACCATGACCCCCTCCGGCGTCACCAGGCGCAACCCGCGGGTCATGTCGGCGATGTCGCCGTACTTGTCCGACTGCATGCCCGAACTGCGCGTCGCGATCCAGCCGCCCAGCGTGGACCAGATGAACGAATCGGGGAAATGGCCCATCGTCCAACCCTGCGCGTTCAGCTGTTCCTCCAGGTCAGGGCCAAGTACGCCGGCCTGGATGCGGGCCAGCCCGGAGGTAGGGTCGATCTCCATGACCTGGTTCAACCGCCCCATGTCGACCGATATCACGGTCCGGAGCGTCCGCGGCGCGGTCAGCGCCCCGACGATGTTGGAGCCGCCGCCGTAGGGGATGAGGACCGCGTCGGTCTTGACGACCGCCTCCATGAGCGCGACAATCTCGGCCTCGTCCGCCGGGTAGACGACCACGTCTGGTACCCGCCCGAGTTCGCCCCGCCGCAGCCGGATGAGGTCGACGACGCCGCGCCCGCAGGCGTGGACCAGCCGGGTTTCCTTGTCGGTCGCGACCCAGTCCTCGCCGACGATCCCGACCAGGACCTTGCGGAACCCCGGCTTGAGCTGGGGAGCGGCCACCTGGACGGCCTCGAAGTCCGGGCGTGCGAACGCGGCGGCCGTGACATCGACGCCGACGTTCGTCAGCACGAAATCGGCAAACTTGGGTTTATCCTCGTACGTGAACTCGATGCCGTCTTCACCCCAACCCCACCATTTCTGGTGTTTGACCACTTCCATGTGTTCCCCCTAGTCGTTGGTGGTTTTGTCCTCCTCTGGCGCTGCCTGCTGCGCCGCCGCCTCGGCCTGGTGGGCGGCCTCCTCCGCCTCAGCCGTCTGCTCGGCCGCCTTCAGGGCCACCGCGCGCGCGTAGTCGTCCAGCGTCGACTTGCCGTACGCCCGTGCCGTCGTGTTGAACAGTTCCGCGATCGTCACGCGCATGCGCTCGGCGTACGCGGTCGCGGTCTCGCCGGCGATCGCGGTCAGCGGGTGGCCGATGACGACGTGGATCTCGGGATGGTTCGTGGGCGGTACGGAGCGGTTGTACGGCCAGGCGTCGAACGCGCCGACGAGCGCCATCGGGATGCACGGGACGCCGCGTGAGATGGACAGCCCGGCGACTCCGGGCTTGAAGGTGCCGAGCGCGCCCGTCCGGCTGCGCGTGCCCTCGGGGAAGATCAGCAGCGGGACGCCCGCGTCCAGCAGACGCCCGGTCAGGCCCTTGTGGTTGTGGCCGCGACGTTCGATGGGGTACGCATTGAAGAACAGCGAAGTCAACCCACCTTTGAGCTTCTTGTCGAAGAAATAATCCTTGGCGGCGCCGGTTGCGACGTGGCGGCTCAGGCGGTGGGGGAGCGCGCCCAGGATGAGGGCGGCGTCGAGGTGGGAGGAGTGGTTGGAGATGACGATGAAGGGTTCTTCGACATTGTCGAGCAACTCGCGGCCGTGGACCTGGACGTTGCAGATGCTCCAGACGAAGGTCTTGAGCATGACGTCCTGGGCGACAAAGCGTACCCCCGTTTTCAAGGGTGAACGGTAAGTTTCGGGGTTCTCGGACGCGGGGGTCTTCGTCATTCGTCTCTCGATTTCGTCAGCGCCCGTGACAGCCAACGGCTGGTCACGCGCGGCATGATGTGGCCCACGGTGACGGCGAAGGCCCATCTTCTTGTTGGTACGGACAATACTTTACCGCGCGCCAGGTCCCGCAAAGCTCCGGCCACCAATTGATCGACGTCGATCCACACGAAGTCCGGCAGGTTGTGGGCCTTGACGCCGCCCCGGGTGTGGAACTCGGTCTTGACCCAGCCGGGCATGAGGCCCATGACCCTCACCCCCGTCCCGCGCAGCTCGTTCGCGAGCGCCTCGGTGTAGACCGTCGCCCAGGCCTTGACCGCGGAGTAGTTGCCGGTCGTGATGACGGCGGAGGAACTGGTCACGTTGAGGATCGCGCCCTCGCCCCGCGCCTTCATCGCCCGGGCGGCGGCGCCCCCCAGGATGAGCAGGGCAAGACACATGACGTCGATTGCTCGCTCGTGAACGGAAAAGTCCTTGACGAGCAGGGATTGGTGGACTGCAAAACCAGCATTGTTGACTAGCAGGTCGATGGGGCGCTCCGGGTCTTCCAGGCGCGCCGCGAGGGCGAGGACATCGGCCCGGACGGCGAGGTCGGTGGGGATGATCTCAACCTCGATTCCGTACGTTGTACGGAGGGCCGCCGCGACGTGCTGCAACCCGGCTTCATCGCGGGAGGCGAGTACGAGGTCGTACCCCCGTTCGGCCAGGGCCTTGGCGAAGGCGTGGCCGATGCCGACCGTCCCGCCCGTGATGAGCGCCGTGGGCATATCAGCGGGCCGCCCGGATGACCTGGTACGTCTCGCGGGCCATCGCCAACTCCTCGTTCGTGGGGATGACCAGGACTTTCACCGTCGAGTCGTCACTGGAAATGAGGGTCGGCACCCGGTTGCGCGGGGTGTTCCGCGCCGCGGCGAGGCGGATCCCGAAGCCCGCCAGCCGGTCCACGACCCGGGCCCGGATACGTTCGTCGTTCTCGCCGACGCCAGCGGTGAAGACGAGCAGGTCGGTGTGGCCGAGCACGGCGAGGTACGACCCGATGTAGCTGACGAGCCGGTGGATGTACACGTCCAGCGCCAGCGCGGCGTGGGCGTCGCCGGCCTCGACCTTCGTCCACAGGTCGCGGAAGTCCGAACTCCCGTCGGCCAGGCCCGCCATGCCGGAGTGCTTGTTGAGCAGGGTGTCGACCGCCGCCGCGTCCAGCCCGGCCTCACGCTCGAGGTACGCGAAGACGCCGGGGTCGATGTCGCCCGACCGCGTCCCCATCACCAGGCCCGCCAGCGGGGTGAGCCCCATCGAGGTGTCGACCGCCACCCCGCCCCGGATCGCGGAGACCGAGGCCCCGTTGCCGAGGTGGCAGACGATCTGGTTGATCGCCCCGAGGTCGAGCCCCAGGAATTCGGCCGCCTTCTTGGAGACGTAGCTGTGCGACGTACCGTGGAAACCGTACTTCCGGATGTGGTACTTCTCCGCCGTCGCGCGGTCAATCGCGTAGGTGTACGCCTCGGCCGGCAGCGTGGAGAAGAAGGCCGTGTCGAAGATTGCGACGTGGGGGACGTTCGGCAGGGCCGTCTGGGCCGCCTTGATGCCGTCGATGGCGGGCGGGTTGTGCAGCGGCGCGAGCCCGGCGAGCTCGGTCAGGCCCTGGATGACCGCGTCGGTGATGAGGGTCGTCTCACGGTACGTCTCGCCGCCGTGGACGGTCCGGTGCCCGACCGCGACCGCCGACTCGATGGGGGGACCCCAGGTTTTGAAAGCCCGGGTGACCAGCGCCAACGCTTCGGTGTGGTCCTCAATGTTTTCGTCGATGCGGTACTCCGCACCGTTCGTCTTGTGGGTGATGTTCCCGTCGCCGAGCCCGATCTTTTCGACCAGGCCCGAGGCGAGGACCGCCTCGGAGTCGACGTCGATCATCTGGTACTTGACCGACGAGGAGCCGCAATTCAAGACAAGAATGGGGGTGGGCACAATTTCCTCCTTCGGGGCGGGCCTGCAACGCTCGCGCGCGTACGTTTAGTCTACCCACAATCAAGGTACGAAACCGCGTCCGCGTGCACGACCCGCCCCGTTCCCGGGGCCCGGCGCGGGGTACCAACTGGGGTCAGAACGGCGCGGCCGGGTCCGCCTGGGCCTGGATGGCCGTGATCGCCACGGTGTTGACGATGTCATCGACGAGCGCACCGCGGGAGAGGTCGTTGACCGGCTTCTTGAGTCCCTGCAGGACGGGGCCGATGGCGAGGGCTTTGGCGGTCCGCTGGACGGCCTTGTACGTCGTATTGCCCGTGTTCAGATCCGGGAAGATGAACACGGTGGCGTGCCCGGCGACCGGCGAGTCCGGCAGCTTGGTCTTCGCGACGGTCGGGTCGATGGCGGCGTCGAACTGGATCGGCCCCTCGACCGGGAGCTCCGGCGCCCGTTCGCGCAGCAGCCGCGTACCCTCCCGTACCGCGTCCACGTCGGGACCGGCGCCCGACGTGCCGGTGGAGTACGACAGCAGCGCGACCCTGGGCTCGATGCCGAACGACTTGGCCGTATCGGCCGAAGCCAGGGCGATATCGGCCAGGTTCTCCGGCGTCGGGTCAGGCGTGACCGCGCAGTCGGCGAACACGAGGACCCGGTCGGCGAGGCACATGAGGAAGTACCCCGACACGATCGCCACGCCCGGCTTGGTCTTGATGAACTCCAGCGACGGGCGGATCGTGTTGGCCGTCGTGTGGATCGCGCCGGACACCATGCCGTCGGCCAGCCCCAGGTGGATCATCATGGTCCCGAAGTACGACAGGTCGGTCAGCGTGGCCCGCGCCTGCTCGACGGTGACCCCCTTGTGGGCCCGCAGTCGCGCGTACTCCGCCGCGAACCGTTCGACCAACGCGGGCTCCGTCGGATCCTGGATCTTCGCCTTCGCGAGGTCGAGCCCGAGGGCGGCGGCGCGGGCGTGGATCACCGTGGCGTCGCCCAGCAGGATCAGGTTGGCGATGTCCCGCTCGAGCAGGCGGTGGGCCGAGCGGAGGATGCGGTCGTCGTTGGACTCCGGAAGGATGATGGTACGTTTGTCAGCGCGCGCCCGGCTCATCAGTTCGAACTGGAACTTCAGCGGGGTTCGTACTCCCGGGTCGGCTGCCGCCACCCGGTCGGCGAAGTCGCCCGGCAGGTCCGCGACCGAGGTCACCCGGCCCGGCAGGGCGGCGACGACGGGGAGGTCGATGCTGGCGAGTGCGGCCTGGGAAGCGGGTACGTCTTCGGCTGGTACGCAGATGGCGATGACCCCGAGCGGGTACGCGGCTTGCGTGGTGACCTCCCGCAGGCAGAAATCGGCGGCGTGCCGCAGGTCCCCGGGCGACTTGCCCTGCGCGGAGAGCACGAGTAGCACGGGGGCGTTGAGGTTCGCCGCGATCTG
>JAIRVA010000099.1 GCA_031254155.1 Propionibacteriaceae bacterium | reverse complement strand
CGGTGCCCGCCCCGAGCGCGCGGAGGTACGGGCGGGGGGCCGCCGACCCCGGTTCGGACTCGGCCACCACGTCGTCCCACTCCCCCGGCCGGGCGGTGGTGACGACCGTACCATCGGCGGCGACCGCCCGGACCGAGAACCCGAACAGATCGAGGAACCCGGCCGGGGAGACGAGCGCGACGTCGGCCCCGGCGAACCCGTCCGGCGGCGGCGACTGGGCGAGCGCCTGGCGGGCGATTCCCACGGCCGCCGCCCGAGCCGCCGCGAGCAGCGCCGCGCACTGGTCGCGGGCCGCCGGGGTGACCGGTGCGGCCACCCCGCCCGGAACCGCGGTCGCCGGAAAATGGCCGGGCGATCCCGCCGCGGCCATCGCGGCCTTGGCGAACCGGCGCAGGGTCAACGCCGCGTCGCGGTGCTCGGCGACGAAGCCCACGACGTGGACCGCGATCACACCGGCATAGTGCAGGAGGCGCCGGATTGCCTCCGCGGTGGGCGGTACGGCCGCCACCTTGGCCAGAGACTCCAGCGCCCGGATCCCGGCCAGGTGGTGGGCGGCCGGGCAGATACCGCACAGGTGCTCGACGAGGCCCGGCACCTCGGTCACCGGCCGGCCGACGAGATAGGCGTCGACCCGGGGCAGCCCGCCCAGGTCGAAAGCCGCCGCGAGGACGCCCGCCGCGTCGCGGGTGACCGTGACCCGGGCCGCCGCCGCGTCGACGATCTGGTCGATCACGATTCGCGCGGTCACGGGTGGCCGCGCTCGTCTGGCAGAATGGCGCCATGCATGAACTGGGACTGTTGCGCGGCATCGCCGCCGCCGTCGCCGAGACCGCCGCGGGACGGGGTGCCCGCCGGGTCGAAGCCGTCGGGCTCCGCGTCGGCGCGCTCTGCGGCGCCTACCCCGATGCGCTGCTGGGGGCCTGGCCGCTCGCCACCGCGGGCACACCGCTCGCGGGCGCCACGCTCGTCATCGAACCCGTCCCCGCGCTCGTCTGGTGCCCCGCGTGCGGCGAGAACCAGCCCATCGACGAGTTCTTCGCCCTCACCTGCCCCGTGTGCGGCACGCCGACCGGGGCGGTCGTGTCCGGCCGCGAGTTCGGAGTCACGTACGCCGACCTGGACTGACGTACCGGCCTCCTCGAGCCAGCGGGTGATCACCGCCACCGCGGCCGCGACCGCCCGGGGCACGCCCGCCTCGACCACCGGTGTCAACCCGTACTGGAAGTCGACCATCTGGGGCACGATGCCGACGACCGCCATCGCAGGTTCCCGCGCGGTCAGGCGGGCCGCCGCCAGGACGTCCAGCAACCCAACCTGGTGGGGGGAGAGCTTGGCCGCCCCCAGCCGGGCGAGCTGGTCACCGGCGAACTGGACGACCGCCCCCGGCACCGCGCCAGCGACGGCGTCGAGGATCAACAACCGTTCCGCGTCTTGGATGACCGGCAGCAGTTCCAGCCCGCCCGTACCGCCGTCGACGAACTCGACCCGGGGGTCGGGTGAGGCGGCCGCGACAGCGGCGAGCAGCGTGAGACCCACCCCGTCGTCGCCCATGAGAGGGCTGCCGACGCCGAGCACCGTGACGGGCGGGGCCTGGGCGGTGGGCGCGTCCGTGACCGCCTGCACGATGGTCATTCGACAACCGGCGCGTCCGCCGGGTTCGTCCCGCGCTTGACCCACACCCCGCCGTTGACCATCGCCGACAGACCGCCGTGCCGTTCGACGGAGTCGGCGCGGAACACCAGGTAGACGTGGACAATCACGAACGCCCACAGCAGGAACATGATTGAGGCGTGGACGAGCCGCAGGGGCCCGATCCCGAGCCAGTGGCTCGGGGTGGACACGAGGGCCCAGAACGGGTTGGTGACGTGGTAGAGGCTGTAGAGGACAAACCCGATCACGAGTTGGACGCCGCAGAGGAGGTACACGGCGGTGTAGGTCAGCTGCTGGAGCGGGTTGTGCCCGAGATACACCGGCGCTTCCGTCTTGAGGAATGTGTAGTGCTGGATCGTCCGGCCGAGGTTGCGGAGGTCCTCCCTGGTCTTGAGCGGCCACAGCGAGGACCAGCGGAGGTACCGGTCGGACGAGGTGAACGCCGACCAGATCCGGGTGAGCCCGACCACCAGCCAGACGAACGCCGCGGTGAAATGGATGAACCGCATGATACCCATCAGGTAACCCGACGCCTCACCCTGGCGCCAGTCCGGGCCGAAGAACGGGTCCATGATGTAGAAGCCCGTCAGGGACAAGATGAAGACGATCGCCACGTTGGACCAGTGCTGGATCCGCAGCGAGGGCGACCAGACGGTGACCCGCGCCCAGACCGCCGGGCCGGACGCGATGTCAGCGTCGACCACCGGCGTCCCGGTGTCGGGGCGCAGGGCGACGAACCCCTGCAGGGTGAACGGGCCGACCTCGTCGTCGTCCCCCACGCGGGCGGTCGCGACGGCGAGGGCCCGCCAACCCCTCAGGATGGCGATCTGCGCCTTGCGTCTGACAATGCTCGACGCCTCGTGGCGGGTTTTGACCGCCCCCAGGACCGCTGCCAGGTCGCCCCGCATCACCACGACATCGCTCGTCGTACCGTCGTCGAACACGTACCCGCGGACCATCGTGACGCTGTACCGGCGAGCGGGCGTGGCCGGCTCGGTGTCACCGGGCTCGACCGTGGGCGCCGCCAACGACGGGTACCCGCCC
>JAIRVA010000358.1 GCA_031254155.1 Propionibacteriaceae bacterium | reverse complement strand
CAAGGCAAAAACCAACTTCAGCAACGGGCTCTTGGTACGAACCTTCCCCTGCTGAGCGTCTGCATCCTCTTGTGTCGTACCCGTGCCCTGCCACGGCGGGACCCCCCCACGCTTCCTCTGATCATCCGACCGGCCACCACGGTCGGTGTCCACGTCGCTTGCCCGGATGAGGGGCGCCGAGGGCCCTAATGGCTCCGCCTCGCCAGAGTCGTGGTTGGTGTCGGTGCCACTGTGGGCCCTCGGACGACCCGAGGATAAATGGGGGGGGGCCGCCGTGGCAGGCCGCAGCTCCCCGGACGAACCCACCTCAACCACCCGATCCGCCGCTTCCCAGACCGCTTCGCGATGGGACACCACCAGCGCGGTCGCCCCGGAGTCGCGGAGGCTGTGGAGGACCTTGGCCTCGGTGTCGGTGTCCAGGCCGGCGGTGGGTTCGTCGAGGATCAGCAGGCGGGCGCCGCCGAGTTCGATGCGGGCCAGGGCACGGGCGATGCCGACTCGCCGCCGCTCGCCGACGGAGAGTCCCTCGCCCTCTTCGCCGACCGGGCGGGCGGGGTCGAGGCCGGGCGCACCAGCGGCGGTCAGGACCTGCCGTACCTCCGCGTCGGTCGCGTCGCTGTAGCCCAGCCGGACGTTGTCGGCGATCGTCCCGGTGACCAGGCCGGGGATCTGGGGAACGTACGCGAGACCGGCCCGCCAGCCCGGCCAGTCGAGGGTCCGGGCGTCCTGGCCGCCCAGGGTGAGCGTACCGCCGTCCGGGGTGAGGAAGCCCAGCAGGCAGCCCAGGAGAGTGGTCTTGCCGCCGCCGGAGCGACCGGCGAGGGCGACAATCTCGCCGGGCCGGAGGTCAAGGTCAAACGGCCCGACGGGCACCGTCGTACCGGGGTAGGTGTAAGTCACCCCGCGCGCCTCGACCTGTGGGCCCCCAGAACTCTTGGGTGGCGGACCACCGACATTTTCGCCCCGTACGCGTCCAGCGCCGGCGGCGGGAGCCGTCGGCGTACCGGCGCGGTCGATTTCGGCGAAGGCGGCCTCGGCGGCGGCCAAGCCGTCGGCCGAGTCGTGGTAGTGGACGCCGACCTGGCGGATGGGCAGGTAGATCTCCGGCGCGAGGATCAGGACGAACAGGGCCGTCGGAAAGTCCATCTGGCCGTACACCAGCCGCGTCCCGATGACAAGGGCAATCACCGCCACGGCCAGCGTCGAGAACAGTTCGAGTACGAAGGCGGACAGGAACGAGATGCGCAGGATTGCCATCGTCTCGCGGCGGTTGGCGTTCTCCGTCCGCTTCAACCCCTCGGCCTGGGCCTTGGCCCGGCCGAAGACCTGCAACGTCGGCAGCCCGGCGACGAGGTCGGCGAAATGGCTGGCGAGGCGGGATTGGTACGCCCACCGCCGCGACACCTGTTTCTCCGTCGTCCAGCCGACGAGGGCCATGAGGACGGGGATGAACGGGATGGTCGCGGCGATGATGAGGGCCGAACGCCAGTCGGCGGTGAGGATCGCCGCCCCGACGATGACGGGTACCGTGACAGCCAGCAACAACTGCGGGAGGTACTTGGAGAAGTAGCCGTCCAGCGCGTCGAGGCCAGACGTCACGAGGGTGACGAGGGACGACGAACTCGACGTCTGGTGGGCGGGCGCGGCGAGCCGGGCGGCCAGGATGTCGCGGCGCAACTGGGATTTGACGGCGGCAGAGGTACGCTGGGCGAGCCACGACGAGGCCCACGCGAGCAGCCCCCGGCCGGCCAGAACTGCGGCGAGCAGGCCGAGCGCGAGGCCCAGGCCGCGGAGAGTCCGGGTGGCGAAGACCGAGGCGATGGTGGACGACAACAGCCGCGCCTGGAGAAGCACGAGCACCGCGGTCAACGATCCCACGGCGACCCCGGAGATCATGTACGCCCGGGTGGCCCGCGCCCGCCGGACGAGCCGCGGGTCGATCGGGGCGGCCGGACGGCGCTCCCGCTTGGCTGGCGCTTCAGCTATCTGCTCAACCGCTGCGCTCATCCGTACTCCTCTCTGACAACGTGAAACAGAGGGCCTGTCCCCGTGTTTCACCGTGGTCCCAGCCCTCACAATAAGGTACGGGGCCGCCTTGTGAGCGACCCCGTACCGAGGTTGACATATGGTCCGCGGCGAGACGCCTAGGCCGCGGTGGTGACGTCCAGAGCCGGGATGTTCTTCGTGCTCAGGCGGCGCCGGAAGACGAAGAAGTAGCTCCACACGGTGTAGGCCAGGACGATCGGTACCAGGATACCGGCCGCCCAGGTCATGATGGTCAGCGTCAGTGGCGAACTGGAGGCCGTCGTGATGTCGATCGGGTTGCTCGTCGTCGTACCGTTGTTGAAGCCGAGCCCCGGGTAGAAGTGGGCGAACATCATGGCAACGAGCGTGACGGTCGCCAGCGCGCTGCCGATGAAGGCCCAGCCATCGCGGTTCTGGCTGTTCATGAACCACGCGCCAGCCATCGCGACGATGGCGAGCACGCCCGCGACCCACGCCACGATCTTGAGCCAGCTGACCTGACCGGGCAGGTTGAAGTACGCCAGGTTGGCCCAGACCACGAAGACGGCCAGGAGGACGACCGTGACGATCGCCATCGTGCCGCCGTACTTCTGCGCGCGGTCGTGAATCTCGCCCGTGGTCTTGAGCCCGATGAAGAACGCTCCGTGCGTCACGAACAAGGACACGAACAACAGGCCGCCGATCAGGCAGAACGGCAGGAACAGACCCCAGAAGGAACCAGCAAACAACACGATGGTGTCACCAAACACGTTCGTGACGTTCTCCACCGCGAGCCCCCGGACGAAGTTGGCGAAGCCAACGCCGAAGACGAGCGCCGGGAGGAACGAACCGATCGCGATGCACCAGTCCCACACCGACCGCCAGAGCGGGTCTTCCCGCTTGGAGCGGTACTCGAAGGCCACGCCCCGGATGATCAGTCCGAGCAGGACGAGGAACAGCGGCAGGTACAACCCCGAGAACAGGGTCGCGTACCAGCCCGGGAAGGCGGCGAACATCGCCCCGCCCGCGGTCAGCAGCCAAACCTCGTTACCGTCCCAGTGCGGGCCGATGGTGTTGATCACCAGGCGGCGGCCCTGGTCGTTCTTGCCGATGAAGGGGACGAGCATCCCGACCCCGAAGTCGAAGCCTTCGAGGAAGAAGAAGCCGATCCACAACACGGCGATGAGAATGAGCCAGAGGATCTGGAGTGCACTCGGCGCCATGGCCGGAACATCAAATAAAGTCATGATGTGCTCTCCCTTTCTCAGTACGCGAAGGACAAGGGTTCAGCCTCGTCTTTGACCGACACTTGGGGCTTGGCTGCCAGTCCCAGATTGATGTACTTCAGCATGAGCTTGACCTCGACGACGGCGAGCACGCCGTAGACCAGGGTGTACACAATGAGGGAGAACCAGACGGGACCGACTCCCACGGAGGGAGATAGGCCTTGAGCGGTGGGCAGGACGCCGTTCACGATCCAGGGCTGGCGGCCCATCTCGGTGAAGATCCACCCGAAGGAGTTGGCGACCAGCGGCAGGAGCGGCAATACCACGGCCCCCGCGGTGAGCAGCGGGCTCGGGCTGGGGATCCGCGCCCCCCGGAAGAGGACCAACAACAAGATGCCACCGAGCACGGCGAGCATGCCCACACCGATCATCAGACGGAAGCTCCAGAACGCCACCGTCGAACTCGGAATCGAGCTGACCGTGTACTCCTTGCCTGAGGCCGGATCGGTCCAGACGATGTTGCCGGAGCTATCTTTCAGCGTGTTCAGGTTGGAAGCCATGCCCTGCTGCAGCGCGTTGCCCGCCACGGGCTGGCCGGTGGCGCTGTCGAACTGCATGAACCCGTTGTCGGCGTACTGCTGCTCCAGATCGGGGATGGTCTGGATGTGATCCGTCCCGTACAAGAAGTTCAGGAAACCGGGGAACAGCTCGACGCCGGGCAGGATCTGGAACGGTGCCTTGCCATCCGCGAACGTCTTGGTGATGTTCTCTGCCGCCGCCATCTTGGTCGGCTGCGTCTGCACCATCTGCTTGCCGAGGAGGTCACCGGTCAACACGGTACCGACGCCCGCCACGATCAGAACCCACGCGCCCAGCTTGACGGCTTTGCCGTAGGCCACGAGGTCGTCCTTGGGGGCCGCCTCCTTGTTCTTTTTGATCGCGAGGTACGCCGCGACGGCGGCCATGAAGGCGCCACCCGTGACGAACGACGCCGCGACGGTGTGCGGCCACTGGGTGAGGAACACCGGGTTGGTCAGCACCGCGAGGAAGTCAGCCAGTTCAGCACGGCCGTTGTTCCACTTGGCGCCCGTGGGATTCTGCATCCAGGCGTTGGCCGCGATGATGAAAATGGACGAAATGAAGGTACCCGCGGCTCCCAACCAAATGGTCGCCAGGTGCACTCCCTTGGACAAGCGATCCCACCCGAAGACCCACATTCCGAGGAACACGGACTCGAGGAAGAACGCGATAAGGGCCTCCAGGGCGAGAGGAGCTCCGAAGATGTCGCCGACGACGCGGGAATACTCCGACCAGTTCATACCGAACTGGAACTCCTGCACGATACCTGTGACGACCCCCATTGCGAAGTTAATCAGGAATAACTTCCCGAAAAACTTCGTCAGACGCAAGTAGGCATCATTGCCTTTTTTCACCCAGATGGTCTGTAGGACGGCAACGAGTACACTCAGCGAGATCGTCAGAGGGACGAACAAGAAGTGGTACACCGTTGTGACGCCAAATTGCCATCTGGAAACAGTATCCGGACTCATACGAGGAACCTACCGTCTTTCTTCGTCCGACGCAATCTTTCTCCCGCTGATTGCGGATAACGTGCACAAACGTGCGCAGGTTGTTTCGACGACGCCGCCGGATTCGGCGACTGACAGCGGGTTCGCCCGCGTAATGAAAGTGTTAGACCGATTTGCACGGGGTTGTACGCGCGTATAGTCTACCGTACGGACATACAGCCAATTCTGTGACGAAAGGAACTCTCATGTCTGACAACGCGATAGAAGTTGTCGGTCTCGTCAAGCACTTCGGGAAGGTCAAGGCCGTCGACGACCTCAACCTTGAGGTGTGTACCGGCCAGGTCACCGGCTTCCTCGGCCCCAACGGGGCCGGCAAGACCACCACCATCCGCGTCCTGCTCGGCCTGCTGAAGGCCGACGCCGGCCGGGCCACCGTGCTCGGCGGCAACCCGTGGACTGACGCGGTCGCGCTCCATCGTCGCCTCGTGTACGTACCCGGCGACGTGGCCCTCTGGCCCAACCTCACCGGCGGCCAGATCATCGACATCCTCTCCAAACTCAGCGGCGGGATCGACAAGGCCCGCAAGGCCGAGATGCTCGACCGCTTCCAGCTCGACCCGACGAAGAAGGCCCGGACGTACTCCAAAGGTAACCGCCAAAAGGTCGCCCTGGTCGCCGCCCTGGCTTCCCGCGCGGAGCTGCTCGTGCTCGACGAGCCGACCTCCGGGCTGGATCCCCTGATGGAGGGCCAGTTCCAGGAGTGCATCACCCAGGTGAAGGCCGAGGGCCGCTCGGTCCTGCTGTCCAGCCACATCTTCGCCGAGGTGGAGTCGCTGGCCGACACGATCTGCATCATCCGCGACGGGCACACGATCGAGCAGGGTACGCTCGCCTCGATGCGCCACCTCTCCATGACGCACGTCCGCGCCGAGCTGGACTCCGGGTCCGAGCAGCTACGCGCGCTGCCGGGGGTACGCGACCTGACGGTCGACGGTGGCCACGTCGCCTTCTCCGTCGACCACGACTCGCTGCCAGCCGTCCTGAATGTCCTGGCAAGCCTCGGTACGCACTCGCTCACGGCCAACCCGCCGAGAC
>JAIRVA010000133.1 GCA_031254155.1 Propionibacteriaceae bacterium | reverse complement strand
TCATCTTCGGCACGGTCGGCTTCCAGGCGCCGGAGGTCTCGACGCAGGGCTGTACGATTGCGTCCGACATTTTCACCCTCGGACGGACACTGCTGATCTGCTGCGCCGAGGTCAAGGGGTACCAGTCGGCCTACGCCACGACGATGCCCCCGATTGACCAGGTGCCGGTTTTTGCGGAGTACGACTCGGTGTACCGCCTCATCGCGAAGGCCTGTGCCCCCGACCCCTCCGACCGCTTCACCTCGGTCGAGGAGTTGCGCGTCCAGATGCTCGGAGTCCTGCGCGAGGTCGTCAGCGTGGCCCCGCCGTCGACGGCCGCGACCGCCTCCCACCCCTCCGGCCTCTTCGAACCGCCCACGGTCGTCGCCGACGCCTTCACCTGGAAACAGTTGCCACGCCTCAAGCCGGTGGCGGGCGATCCGGGCCTCGTCATGCTGGCCTCACTGAACCCGGCGCTGGAGCCTAGAGCCCGGTACCAGGCACTGGCGGCCTCGCCGACGAAGACCCTGGAAGTCCAGTTGGCGCTCTGCCTGGCGGCCATCGAGGTCGGGGCCACGGAGTCGCTCACCGCCACGGTGGGCGACATCCTCAAGCGGGATCCCTGGGAATGGCGGGCGGCCTGGATCGAGGGGCTTAACGCGCTCAACACGGGTGACTGGGTCCGCGCGCAGTCGTGTTTCAACGCGGTGTACGGACAGGTGCCGGGCGAGCTGGCCCCCAAGTTTGCCCTGGCGGTGGCCTGCGAGATGGGCGACGTCCTCGACGTGGCCGAGCAGTTGTACCAGATCTGCGTCGCCACCGACGGTGCGTACGTCCCTGGGGCGGCGTTCGGGCTCGCCCGCGTCCGCGCCAAGCACAAGACCGCCGCCGGCCAGATCGCCGATCTGCCGTCGGTGCTCGCGGCCCTCGACCTGGTCCCGGCCACCTCGGGCGGCTGGCCCCAGTCCCGCCGCCTCGCCGCCTCGTACCTCGCGTACTCCGGCCAGGGTCTCGCCGATCTCAACCAGGCGTACCGGGCGATCGGGGTGTCGGGCTCCTCCACCGAGGACCGCCTGCGGCTCGAACTGGAAATCTACCGGCGCGCCCTGCCCCAGGCCAGCGTCGCGAGCCTGAAGGCGGCCCGGCGCCAGAACGTGCCGAAGATCGGGAACGTGGCCGTCACCCGGGCCGATCTCCGAACCAAGATCGAGTCGGTCCTCCGCCAGCAGGCGGCCATCGAACCCGATCCCGCCAAACGTGTGGCGCTCATCGACCAGGCCAATGCTTTGAGAAAGTGGACAGTGCTATGACCCTCTTCAACCGCGCACCCGGTGTCGAATGGACCGAAGACGGCCCGTCGACGGTACCGCTCGTCACCCCCCAGGCCCGTGCCGACGCCTTCCCGCCCGCCTGCGGGGCCTGCGGCGGCGAACTGGGCATCGACGGCTACTGCCTCCAGTGCGGGCAGAAGGCCCGCAACCTGCGCGAGCATTACGAACTCGCCCCGGTCCCCTGGCTCGCCGGGGTGTGCGACATCGGGCTCGCCCACCCCCACAACGAGGACGCCCTGGCCGCCCACGCCGAGGCGGACCGCGCCGTGATCGTGGTGTGCGACGGGGTCACGACCTCCGACGACTCCGACGTCGCGTCGATCGCCGGCGCGCACGCGGCCGCCGACCGGTTGTGGGCGAGCAACCCCCAGGGTACGGGGACGCCGGGTTCGCGGGCGGCGGCCATGGCCGCGGTACTGGCCGAAGCGGTCGCCGCGGCCAACCAAGCCGTGATCGGGGCAACCGACCCGCACTCGCTGAACTCGGCCGCCGCCACGCTCGCCATCGCGGTCATCGACGCGGGGATGCTCTACTGCGCGAACCTCGGCGACTCGCGGGTGTACTGGCTGCCCGTTGACGGCGAACCGGTGCTCGCCACGAAAGACCACTCGCTCGCCCAGGCGGGCATCGAATCCGGCACCGGCCGCGCCGAAGCCGAGTCGTCCGTCTTCGCCCACACGATCACCAAGTGGCTGGGCCGCGACGCCATCGACCTCGAACCGTACACCGCGACCGTTGACATCGGGGCCGGCGGCTGGGTGCTCGTCTGCTCCGACGGGCTGTGGAACTACGCCTCCGAACCAAGCGCTCTCGGCGCCCTGGTCACCCGGTTCACCACCGACGACGCCACCCCCCCTCACCTGGTGGCGGCGCTCGCGGCCTGGGCGAACGAACAGGGCGGACACGACAACATCACGGTCGCCTGCGCCTGGGTGGCGCCGCCCGGGCCGCCCGCGGACGAGCCGACGGTGACCGCACCCATCTCGTCGGACTAAACTTGATTCATGGCTGTTTTCACGTCGATGGTCTACCAGAACGAGTTTCTGGCGGACGGTAACACTGATGTCAACGCGATTGTCCGCATAGACTGCTCGGAGGCGGGCGCGGCGGGTCAGACGGGTGTCGGAGACGTCGGCGAGATCATCATCGTCGACGCCTCCGCCTCCATGGGCCTCGTCAACATGCAGGCGGCCAAAGACGCCGCGATGGTCGCGGTCGACACGATCCTCGACGGGACCTTCTTCTCGATCATCGCGGGCAACCACCGCGCGTACCTCGCCTTCCCCCGCGTCACCTCGGGACCCGGCATGGTCCGGATGGACGACGCGGCCCGGGCGGCGGCGAAGCGGGCCATCGCCGCCTTCCGCGCGGACGGTGGTACGGCGATG
>JAIRVA010000327.1 GCA_031254155.1 Propionibacteriaceae bacterium | reverse complement strand
CGCGCGTCGACGGTGACGCCGGCGCGGATGTCGCCGGTCGCCGGGTCGAGGCGCGCCAGTCCGGCCTTCAGCCCCACGACCAGCCCGCCGTCGGTGTCAGGGACGACGAATCCGGCCTCGCTCGGGGTGGCCCAGTCCCGGGCGTGGCCCGCGTCGAGCTCGCTCGCCCGCACGCGCCGGCCCAGGATGTCCACCCAATAGAGACGCTGTTCGGCCACGCTCCACCACGGACCCTCGCCCAGTTGGTCCCGGTCGACGTCGAGCACCTCGAATTTTGCCTCAACCACGGTGGTCATCCCTGATCCCTTCTTCCCTGCATCACTGCCCGAGTCCGGATTAATGGTACTATCATACACAGTTGACGAGAAGCGTCAACCCTTTCATCACCGGTGTGACCGAATCGTTATACTTGTCCGGTTTCGTCCGGCCGGATCTCGCCGGTGATGATCTGGGTGAGCGTCGCGCTCGCCTGCTGGGCCGCCGTACCGTCGCCCGCCGCGACACCCGCCGCGACCGCGAGGTGGCCTTCGAGCGTCCCCGGTTCTGGGACGCCGCCCAGCATCTGGTGGGCGATCCGGCCCGCGAGGACCTCGGTCACCGGACCGGCCAGGCGGGTCAGCAGCGGGTTGCCGCTCGCCTGCAGGAGCAGGGTATGAAAAGCGTTGTCAGCAACCAGAAAATCGGGACTATTGCCCCGCCCTTCGCGCCCGAGCGCGGCCAAGCGGTCGGCCAGGTGGACCAAACCCGCCCGCTGATCGGCGCCGGCCCGGGCCGCGGCCAGCCGCGCCGCGACCGGTTCGACCGCCGAGCGCAACTCCATGAGTTCGACGAGTTGCTGTTCGCGGTCCGACCCGGCCAGTCGCCAGTGGATGACCGAGGCGTCGAGCACGTCCCACGCCGCAATCGGCTGGACGGTCACGCCGACCCGCCGCCGGGACACGAGCAGGCCGTGGGACTCGAGGACCCGGACCGCTTCGCGGATGACGGTTCGCGACACCCCGTACTCGGCCTCCAGCCCGGCGAGGGTCAGCACCGTCGCCGCCGGGAGCTCGCCCGCCGCGATGCGGGAGCCGAGCGAGTCGACGACGAAAGTGTGCACGTTGGTACGCGCGGCGAGTTCGGACAGGCTCATGATCCCTTATGGTAGAGGACGGCGAGCAGGTTCGTCACGGCGGCCTCGGCCATCCGCTCGACGGCTTCGGCGGTGTGGGCGCCGGTGTGAGGCGTCGCGATCACGTTGTCGTACGCGAACAAGGGCGAGCCCAGCGGCGGTTCCGTCTCGTAGGCGTCCAGAGCCAGCCCACCGAGGTGCCCGGACTCGAGCGCGGCCGCCGCCGCCCGCTCGTCGACCAGCCCGCCGCGCGACGTGTTGAGCAGCAGCGCGCCGGGCTTCATGGCCGCCAGGGCCCCGGCATCGATGAGGTGTCGCGTGGCGCCCTGCAGCGGTACGTGGAGCGTGACGACGTCCGAGCGGCCCAGCAGTTCCGGCAACGGCAGTGGCTCGACTCCGGCGCTCACCACGGCGTCGTCCGCCACGAAGGGGTCGTAGCCGACGACCGTCATCCCGAGCGCCTGGGCGCGTGAGGCGACGTTCCGGCCGATCGCGCCCAACCCGATGACACCCAGGGTCTTGCCGGTCAGTTCGAGGCCCTGGCTCCTGGGCCACCCCCCCGCCCGGACCGCCCGGTCGAGACCCGGGAGGCGGCGCGCCAGCGCGAACATCAGCCCGAGGGCCAGCTCCGCCACGGCGACCGAGTTGGCGCCGGGCGTGGTCGTGACGGCGATCCCCCGCTCGGCCGCGGCGGCAAGATCGACGCGGTCGCAGCCGGTACCGTACCGCGAGATGACTCGCAGCCGGGGCCCGGCGGCGCGGAGCACCTCGGCGGAAAACTGGTCCAGTCCGGCGATCACGCCGTCGACATCCTGCAACAGCGGGATCAGTTGCGCGGGTTCCAGCGGTACGCGGGCGGGGTTGAACTGGACCTCGTCAACGGACTCCCGCAGCCGGCGAAGCGCCGCGAGTGGGCTTTCGGGAGTGAGTGACGTGGGTGTGACAAGGACTTTCATGAGTCTCTCCTTTCAGGAACGGCCAGGGTGTAGGCGTCGAGGTAGGCCTCGAAACGTTCGCGGTAGTAGTCGGCCAGGCCGGGGTCGGGCACGATCTCACGGCCGGGCCCGTGGTCCAGGCCGCTGGCGGCGGCGCCGAGGGCCGTGAGGCCGAGCCGGACGGCCCCCAGCGCCGAACTGTGCTCGTGGGTGGAGACTTCAAGCGGGGCGCCGAGGGCGTCCGCCGCCAACTGGGTCAGGTACGGCGAGGCGAGGACCCCGCCCGACAAGACGATCCGCGTGGGCCGGCCGTTCAGGCGGACCAACTCCTCGTAACACTGGCGGAGGTTGAAGACGACGCCCTGGAGCACGGCCTGGTAGAGGTCGACAGTGTCGTGCCACGGCTCCAGCCCGGCGAACCCGCCCCGGCGGTCATCCAGCCAGCCGGGGCACCGTTCCCCGAACAAGAACGGCAGGAAGACGGGGACATCGCGGGCTCCGGGCCTGAGGCTCGCCTCGACGGCCGCGAAGCCCGTGCCCGGCCCGAAGAACCGGTCGTGCGCCCAGTCCACGACGTTGCCGCAGCCGCTGGTCGCGACGCCGCTCAGCCAACTGTCCGGCGTCCGGTAGCACCAGGTGGCGTTGTGGTCGCTCAGCACCGGTGTCGGGGCGGCGACCCGGATCGCGCCGCTCGTCCCCATGGAGAATGTCATCTGCCCCGGACCCGTCGTCCCGTCGCCCAGCTGGCTGAGACCGCCGTCGGCCCCGGGGGCCAGGACGGGGGTGCCAACGGGCAGACCCAGGGCGGCGGCCCCGGTCGCGGTCAGTGGCCGCCAACTCCTGGGCGGCAGGAAATCGAGCAGCCGGGCCGCGCCGACCCCGAGCCCCGCCGCGACTTCCCGGTCCCAGCCGTCGGCGGCGAGGCTCAACAGCCCGCCGCCGGAGGCGAGCGAGATGGTCGTGGCGAACACGCCAGTCAGACGCTGGAACATGACCGATCCCTGGTCCATCACGAGGCCGGCGCCGAGGTCGACTCCCTGGCCAGCGAGCATTTTCAGCTTGAAAGAGGCGTAGATGGAGCTCACCCCCGTACCGGTGCGCTCGTAATACCACCGGACGAAGCCCGGGTCGGCGCGGAGTGCCGTCGTGACCGGCTGCGCCCCGGCGTAGGGCCACTCGAACACCGGCGTCAGGCTCGTCCCGTCGTCGCGCTGCAGCGTCAGGCCGTGCCACGTACTCACCAGCGCGACGAGGTCGACCGTCCGGCCCGCCAGGTGCCGGCGGCCCAGGGCGAGGACGCGCCGGAGGACCGCGTCGGGATCACGAGGCTCGGCGCCTTGGCCGGGAAAGCCGAGACGTTCCGCACTGCATTCCAGCGTCTCGCTGTCCGAGTCGTACAGCAGCGCCTTCGCCGACACCGTGCTGGACTCAAGGGCCAGAACTCTCACCGTTGATCCTCCGTCGTCAGAATGATGTGATTATACTACTTTTAATCGGGAGTTAAAAAGCCCGTTGCGTACCCTGCGTACCTGTGTTATTGTATTAGTGCAGTAATACAGATGGGAGGTAGCAATGGGCTTCGACGACGACCGGCCGATCTGGTTGCAGTTGGTCGATGACTTTTCCCGGCGGATCGCGGCGGGTGAGTGGCCACCGGGGTCCAAGGTCGCCTCGGTCCGCGAACTGGCCCAAGAGTTCGGCGTCAACCCGAACACCGTCCAGCGGGCGCTCAACCAGCTGGACGACCGCGGACTGACGGCGACCGAGCGGACGGCGGGGCGGTACGTCACCACCGATGCCGCCCGGGTCCAGGACCACCGCACCCGGGAGGCTGAAGACCTCGTCGACGCCCTCATCACCGCCATCCGCGCCCTCGGCCTTGACCAGGCCGAGACCGAGGCGTTGCTGCACACCCGCTGGTACGACAAGGAGAAATCATGACAAGTAGTACGGCCCCGACCGGCATCACCATCCGGGGTCTCACCAAGACGTACGGTTCCGTCACCGGGCTCACCAACCTCGGCCTCGACCTGCCCACAGGCGGGATCGTCGGGCTGATGGGCGACAACGGCGCCGGGAAGACCACGCTGCTCAAGATCCTGGCCGGCGTCCTCGCCGACTGGACCGGCGACGTGCGACTGTTCGGCCACCCGGTCAGCCCGCAGACGAAGGCGTTCACCTCGTTCCTGCCGGACGCGGAGTGTCTGCCCGGGCGGTACAAGGTGGTGGACGCCCTGGGCCTCTACGCGGATTTCTTCGCGGACTTCGACCGGGCGCGGGCCGACGCTCTCATTGCCGGTTTCGAGTTGCCCCTGGACCGCCGTCTGCGGGCCTTCAGCAAGGGGATGCGGGAGAAGCTGCAGATCGCGCTGACGATGGCCCGGCGGGCCAAGGTGTTCCTGCTCGACGAGCCCATCAGCGGGGTCGACCCCGCCTCGCGCAGCGTCATCATGGAGTCGATCCTCAAGAATTACGACTCAGAGGCGTTGCTCGTCATGTCCACCCACTTGATCGCGGATATCGAACCGGTGGTCGACCGCGTGATTTTCCTCCGCGCCGGCCAGGTCTTGCTTGAGGGCGAGGCCGACGACCTACGCGACACCCACCACATGAGTATCGATCATCTATTCAGAGAGGTCTACCGCAATGTTCGGCAAACTGTTCAAGCATGAGTTCCTGGCCACCTGGCGCACGCTGGCCACCGTCGCCGGCGTCATCTATCTGGTGAGTTGTACGTTGCTCCTCCCGGTCGTGTTCAATGTCCCCCTCTTCGGTTCGGGCGCGCTCGTCCTGGCGCTCATCGGTTTCGCGAGCCTCACCGCCGTCGTACCGATCCTGCTCGCGATCCACTACTGGCGGACGATGTACGGCGGGCCGGGGTACCTCACCCACTCGCTGCCGGTCCGGGGCGGGGTCATCTACGCCGCCAAGGTGACGTACGCGGCGCTCACGACCCTCGTCGCCAGCGTCGTCGGCCTCGGGTCGGCCTTCGCCCTGCCCGTCCTCGCCTTCCGCATCCATTCCGCGGGTTTCGTGGACGAGGTCTGGACGGGGCTCAAGACCCAGCTCGGGACGATCCCGCTGGCGCCGATGCTCGCCGCCCTGCTTGCTTACTATGCCGTTGAGTACGTCATCTACCTGTCCGCGATCACCATCGGCACACGGGGCGCCCTCGGGCGGCTCGGCGCCGGCGGGGTGGTCATCGCTCTGGTGGCAACGTACTTCCTCCTCCAGTTGACCGCCGCGATCGCCCTGTTCGTCATCCCCCTCGGACTGCGCATCACCGGGCCGCACATCGGTTCGGTGGCGTGGGAGTTCATGGGACTCGACGTCTTCAGCGGGACCCAGCCCACGGTCATCGGCATCGGCTGGCTGCCCGTGGTCGTCATCATCGCCATCGTGGCGGTCGTCATCGCCATCCGCAGCGTCGAGCGGCACACCTCACTGGTCTGACCGGGCCAGAAAACGGTACGGCTCCCCCGCCGCAGATAAGCGGCGGGGGAGCTTTGCCGTGGGCAGGCTCATGACCGTCGCGGCGGCGGGACGTCAGACGGGGGCTTTCCCCACCAGCCATTGCTTGGCGACCTCCGGGTCGGCGAAAAACCGCGTCGAGACCGCCAGACCGGGATCGAGCCGTTTCATCGCCCGGATGATGCGCCGTCGTCCCCAGGCCGAGCAGCCCACCAGACACAGCTTGTGGGTTTTCGGCTTGATCGCGTGGAGATGAGCGACCAGCGCGC
Source organism: Propionibacteriaceae bacterium (assembly GCA_031254155.1). GTDB lineage: Bacteria > Actinomycetota > Actinomycetes > Propionibacteriales > Propionibacteriaceae > WQYJ01. The sequence goes on along the minus strand of JAIRVA010000327.1, from coordinate 3,332 downwards.
CGACAACCTCATCGTCCAGCCTGGTCTCGCACAGATCGAGCCAGATCCGACGATTGCCGCTCCCCGGCGACGCCAGGATGAAGGCTTCCTCGGCCTGCATGACGGCGAGCAGTTCGGCTGTCCTGTCGAAGTAGCTGCCGTACTTGAGTGGGTGCAACTCCCCGCCCAGGTAGTAGTAGGGGCACAGGCTCCCGCTGGGAGACTTGGGCAACGTCAACATCTGGTGGCCCCGTCATCGCATCCTTCGGCCCGGTCCTTGATGCCGCGCAACATGCCGTACGACATGACGAAACTGATCCACTCGACCGCGGCGAACAGGGGTACGAGCGCCACCCCGGTCCAGGCGTAACGCTCCCGTACGATCAGCCTCGACCCACCCGCACCGTCTGGTTCAAGGACGAAGGCCCACGTGAACGAAAACTGCGGCATGTGGGCCATGGTGGCTGTTTCGGTACTGGGGTCGCCAAACAGAACCAGTGTCTTCGCCTGATCGACCACGGCGACCCGCAGGGCGACGCCGTCGGCCAGCTGTACCAGAGAGCCAACGTCGAGACGTTGCCAGTCGGGGTTGATCGTGTCGGCCGAACGCAGGCCCAGCCCGAACAGGTTCTCGACCCGGTCGAACGTGTAGAAACCACCCCGCTGCCAGCCCAGTTGTACCAGCCACGGCCACACCCGTTCCGACGGCGCGTCAATCGTGATCGCCCGGGTCGCCGTCAGCCGCGGCACCGGGATCAGCGAGTCACCGGGCAACCCGGCTCGCCGCTCGGCTGGTACCGTACCCCAAGTTCGCTGCCAGCGGGTCGCGGCAACCATCCCCGCCACTGCCCCGGCGGCGAGCGTGACGGCCATCAGATGACGGCGGAACAAGCTCAACATGCGTACCACGCTATCAGGTGAACTGCCACCACCTCACCCAGTGTCCAGTCACGACGAGAGTCTGAACAGCGTCCCGACCTCGTATCACAAAACGCTTTGTTTGGGGATTGGGTGCCCGGCTTGGTCGACCACTGATCGCTCGTTAACCGGTGACTGTAGGCGGACCGTACCGGCGTTCACAATCAGGATGTCTTGGCATGGCGTGTTGCGGGGCTCCCTGGTCGATGCCGCGACCCAGATCTCATCAGTGGTCTCGGTGGCTGTCACTCGGACCTCGTCGTCGCACATGCCGCCCGCCACGGGCCGGGCCAGACCAGACCTGCCACCACCAGCGCGATGACGACAACGCTGATCAGTCCGACGGCCACCCACCGGCGTCTAGTCGACCGGACGGTGGTCATGAGGGCGTCGTCCTCAAATACCCGGGGAGACCGTAATAAACTTGCCAAATATCAGTGGAGTACACACTCGACATGACGTCGACTCCGACAACACTTCCGGTACCGCCTCCGCTGATGATCCCCCGCGCTGTGATGTTGCCGTCCGAACGCACCGAGAAGACTGAACCACCCGAGTCGCCTAGGCCCATACCACCTCCCCACTTGAAACCTCGAGTGCCCTCACGTAGCGTCTCTCCGGATGCGTACTGAGTATTGACATGCGTTCCACGCTATCAGTTGGACTGACTCTGCAGCGTCCTGTGTCCGGTCCTGGTGCGATCCTGGACACAGCGGTACTCCAGAAATCTCGGCGGTGGCCGGCGAGCCTCCCCCCAATCGGCTGTGATTGGTGTTAAATAGATATGTTATGAGTTTTCATGACATCCCCCACACCGATCCGCTCGCCATTGACGCGCGCCAGTTCGTGGCCCGGTTTGCCGACGACGGACCCCACTTCCTCGCCACCCATCTGCCGCCACGGTTTATCGTCGGCACGCCCGCCGGGGCACAGGAGATGGACCGGGACCGGTTCATTGAGGCCGCCCTTCGCCGAGCGACTCTAGTCACCGGCCAGAGCCATCCGTCGCCCGCTCTCGTAGACACGAAGACAATCGCGCTCGGCGACACCTATCTGCTGGTCACCGCCCACTGGACGATGCCCCTGCCGGGCGTATCGGGCATCAATCTGGTCGAAGACTTCCTGATCCAGCGCACCACGCCAGAATGGATGTGCTTGGCGTACTTGCTGCGCCAGGATCTTCCCAGCCTGCTCCAGCCCATCAGCTCATCAGGGAACTGACGCGCGTGTCCCCCGCCTCAGTCGTCACGTCCGTGGACCGGCCTGGCGGTGGCGGGCGGGACGCCGACTTCGTCGATGGTATGGCCGGTACAGGGACTCGTGGTGACACGAGCCCGCTCGACTCGAGAGATCAGGAACCAGCGCATCGCGCCCCGGAGCCGGCACCAGCCGATCAGGTACCACCACCCGTTGGCTGATCCGAATAACACCGGTTCGACATCGCGTACGGTGGTCGTACCATCCGCGGCGGTGTAGCGGAGGCGGACCACCCGCTGCTCGGTCATGGCCTCTTCGAGCGCTGACCTGACCGCCCGCCGTGGTGGGGGCGGTGCGTCGACCCAGACGCGATCGGCCAACTGTTGGGCCTTGGCCCGCGTGGGCGGATCGAGGACGTCCAGGATTTTCTGCACGGCGGCGGAAGCCAGGTCGGAGTACGGCGCCTCGGGAGCGGCGGACACCGCCGCCAGGAGCGCGACGGCCTGCGCGGGACTCAGGCTGACCGGCCGGAGCGAAGCCAGCCCCGACAGCCCGTACCCACCGCCGGGGCCTGGCCGGGACCACAGGGGCGCACCACTGCGTTCCAGAGACGTCAGGTCGCGCTTGATCGTCCGTACCGACACGCCGAACTCGGCCGCCAGACGCTCGGCCGTACACCCGCGTGACCCGTGGCGGCGCAACATCTCGGAGAGCGCCTGGAGGCGCTCAACTCTCTTCACTCTTCCATCATCCCAAAAACAGGCCAGAAATGGTGACAACCTGCTGTCCGGACAGCCCTCTACAGTGGGCGTATGACGAATGAAACAACAAACACGACCATCTTCCTGATCCCTGGCCACTGGTTGGGCGCCTGGGCCTGGGACGAGGTCGCGGAACACCTGCGTGAGGCTGGGTACCACGCCATCGCACTCACCCTGCCCGGGCTCGACCCCGCCGACCCTGGGCGCGCTGCCCGGACCCTGGACGACCAGGCGGCCGCGCTTGAGAAGGCGCTGGTTCAGGAGACCGCCACCAGCCACCGACCGGCGGTCATCGTCGCGCACAGCGGTGCCAACGCGCCGGTCACCCTGGTGCTGGACCGGCGCCCGAACCTGGTCCGCCACGTGGTCTGGGTCGACAGCGGCCCGCTCGCCTCCGGCAGCGTCTTCGTCCCCGCTGCGGCGGCCGACCTCGACGAGCTCCCCCTGCCCGCGTTCGACGTACTCGCACAACAAGCC
>JAIRVA010000261.1 GCA_031254155.1 Propionibacteriaceae bacterium | reverse complement strand
GAGGCGGAAGTCAGCCGTCCGGACCCCGCAGCGGCGTGACAGTTCCAGGCCCAACGCTTCGTGGCGCACTCGCGGCTGACTGCCATCGCTCGTGGACGCGAACTTCGCAATCCAACCGGCGCCGCCGTCGCTGAGAGTGGCTTTGGGGCGGGCGCCCCCGATGGTAGTGGCGTGCGCGAGCGCCGCGTCGAGCGCGGGCGACAGTGGTTGGCCTTGCTCCAGGGCGAGGGCTGCCCCGGCGAGACCGCCGAGCGTGACGGCTTCGTGCCGCGCCACGTACTCGTCGGGGGAGTCTTGGAAGTCCAGAGCGCCGAACCGGTCGGAGGCGGACTCGCGCATGTAGGTGAGTTCCGTGAGATCGCCGGTGTCACCGTCGAGGCCAGAGCGGCCGGTCAGGCGGGCGAGTATGACGTGTTGACCCCAGGCATCTGGCAATGCATCACGTAACACGCCGTGGAGACGCATGCCCGGCGGGGGCGCGAGGGTATCGGCCGTCAGCGGCGGACCGAACAATGGCATCGCATCAGTACGCTCGCGGTACGACCGGCCGTACCGGAACAGATGGACGGCGCCCTCCGCCCACACGCGGCCGCAGGGGACCGGCGAGTCGTGCCCCGGCAACCAGGCCCAGACGAACTGGTCAGAAGTCATCGGAACGCCCTTCCTTCGGCATTACGCGGTTGGGCATCAGGCGGATGACCTGCTGCTGGGTGCGGGTGAGGCGGGCCAACTCGGCGGGGTCGGGTACGAACAGCGGGATGGCCAGGGCGGCGCACACGTTCAGGACGTGGCCGAAAGCCACCGCCGGGCGGCCGTGCTCAATCGCGGCGACCGTGTGCCGCGAGCAGCCCGCGTGGGCGGCCAGTTCGGCGGCGGTCCACCGACGGTTGAGGCGGGCCGTCCGGACGTTGGCCCCCATCAGCGCCGCGGCATCCCGCGCGTAGGGTACGAGATCAATGGCTTGCCGTCCCACACGAATCCTGTCTAATAGTCTTGGTCCATAACGCTGTGTGTCAAAACTATTATACCTCGACCTGGGAATAGTGGTACCCCATGGGTGCCAACGCACCGGAGCCCCTGTCCCCTCTCCTCTCTCCTACGCCAAGAGTTCCAGCCGCCGGGAGTGGAGCCAGACGCCGTCGGCGGGGGAGGCGGCGAAGACGCGGGGGTCGGGGGTGGTCCGCAGCGACCGGCATTCCTCCATCATGCGGTTGAGGTGCTTCTGCAGTCGCTCGACCTCGGCTTGCAGGGCCAGGATGTGCCGGACCCCGGTCAAGTTGATGCCTTCCTCCTGGGAGAGGTACTGCACGAACCGCAGCCGCTCGACGTCGCGCCGGGAGTACCGCCGGCCACGGCCCGCCGCCCGCTGCGGTACCACCAGTCCGAGCCGGTCGTACGTCCGCAGCGTCTGCGGGTGCATGCCCGCCAACCGGGCCGCGGTCGAGATCAGGAACAGGGGCTGGTCGGGGTCGCAGCACTGGGGCAGGCGCGACCCGGCGCGAGCCTCGCGGGGTACCTCGGTCATCAGACCCCCACTCTCAGGTTCGCCCGCGGGTTGCCCTCGTGGGCCAGTTCCTCAAACTTCCTTAAGGCCTCGCGCGCCTCGGCGGACAGCTGTTCAGGGACCTGGATTTGCACGGTGACAAGCAGATCTGTCGGACCAGACTTGAGGACGAGGCCCTTGCCCTTGGCCCGGAAGGTCCGGCCCGCGCGCGTCCCGGCCGGGATCCGCAGCCGGACCTGGCCGCCGTCGAGGGTCGGTACGCCGATCTCGGCGCCGAGCGCGGCTTCGGCGTACGTGACGGGTACGGTGATGGCGAGGTTCTCGCCGGAGCGGGAGAACAGGGGATCGGGCGTGACGTGGACGACTACGTACAGGTCGCCCGCCACCCCGGCGTTCGGGCCGGGCGTGCCTTTGCCCTTGACGCGGATGCGGCTGCCGTCCTGGACCCCCGCGGGGATGCGGACCCCAATCGTCCGGTTGGAACGGCCCTGGCCGGAACCGCCGCAGGCAGGGCAGGGGTCGTCGATGATGAGCCCACGCCCGTGACACGCGGGACATGGCTCGGAGAAGGCAAAACCCCCGGAGGCCCGGGCGGTCATGCCCGAGCCCTGGCAGGCGGTGCACACGTGCGGGGTCGTCCCGGCGCGCGCCCCCGTCCCCCGGCAGGCGTCGCAGGCCGTGTCCGAGCTCAGCCGGACTTGGATCATCGTACCGTTCGCGGCGTCGCGGAAACTGAGCGTCACCTCGGATTCCACGTCGCTGCCCTTCCGCGGTCCGCGCGCGGCATGGTTGCCGCCGCCGAACAGCCCGCCGAGCAGGTCACCGAGCCCGCCGGGTCCGCCCGTACCGTTCGCGTTGCCCATCCCGCCGAGCAGGTCGTCCAGGTTGACTCCGGAGGTGGTGCGGCCGCCGCCCCCGCCGGGGAACCGGAAGCCGCCGGAGCCGAACAGGGAGCGCGCCTCGTCGTACTCCTTCCGCGACTTCGGGTCAGCCAGGACGTCGTGGGCCTCGGTGATCTCCTTGAAGCGCTTCTCGGCCTGGGGGTCCTTGTTCTGGTCGGGGTGATACTGCCGCGCCAGCTTGCGGAAGGCCTTCTTGATGGCGTCGTCGCTCGCGTCCTTCTTCAGGCCGAGGACGGCGTAATAGTCCTTCTCAAGCCAGTCTTTCTGACTCATTGCCTTACTCCTTCGCTGGTTCCGCCTCTGGTGCTGTCGGCTCCGCGACGCCCACGCGCGCCGGCCGGACGGTACGGTCACCGATGGCGTACCCCTTCTGGAAGACCTGGGCGACCGAAGCGACCGCGTACCCCGGCTTGTCGATCTGCATGAGCGCTTCGTGGATGTGCGGGTCGAACGGATCACCCTCGGCGCCGTAGCCCTGGAGCCCGTACTTCTCCGTCACCTTCGTCACCTCGTCGGCCAGCATCGCCGCGCCGCCCTCCAGTTCGCCGTGGGCGCGGGCGGCGTCGATTCCGTCGAGAACGGGGAGCAGGTCGGCCAGGACGGCCTCGATCCCGCGGCTGCGGGCCACGTCGCGGTCACGGTCGACCCGGCGCTTGTAGTTGACGTACTCGGCCTGGAGCCGCTGGAGGTCCAGCGTCCGCTCGGCCAGGAGTTCGCCCAGATCTCCGGTTGCCCCGGCGGACTCAGCAGCCGGTCCGGCCGGTTCGGCGTCGACGACGTCGGTGGGTACATCGGCGGCGGCGTCGGCCAGTACGCCGTCGGCCAGCTCTTGGAGACCCTCGTCCCAGTCGTGCGTGGCGTCCACGCTGTCAAGGTTGTCCGGGGTACCTAGGTTGTCGGCGCTATCGTCCATGTGCTCAGTGTTGTCCGCGTATTCAGTCATGTCTCTTCCTCACGTGATCGGAGTGGTACCTGGGGCAAAGGGGCGTGAATGGGTGGGACTCGACCCCAGGTGCCACATGAATGACGACTGCCAGGGCCTGGTCCCCCCGGACGAGGACCCTGGCAGTCGTCTCACCGACAAGGATTACTTGTCCTCGTCGACGATCTCGGCATCAACGACGTCGTCGTCTCCGGCGGCCGGGCCGGCGGGCGAGTCTTGCGCCGCCGCCTCCTGCTCCCGGGCCTGGGCGGCGGCGTAAACGGCCTGGCCCATGGCGGATGCCTTGGTGTTGAGGTCGTCCATGGCGGCCTTCACCTCATCGTCATTGTCCGTACCCTTCAGGGCCTCCTTGAGCTTGTCCAGGGCCTCTTTGACAGGGGTCTTGATGTCATCGGAGAGAATGGCGTCGTGCTCGTCAAGCAGCTTCTCGGTCGAGAAGGCGAGCGAGTCCGCGGTGTTGCGCATCTCGACCGACTCGCGGCGCTTCTTGTCCTCGGCGGCGTGGGATTCCGCCTCGCGGACCATCTTGTCGATCTCGTCTTTGCCGAGCGCCGAACCGCCGGTGACCGTCATGGACTGTTCCTTGCCGGTTGCCAGGTCCTTGGCGGAGACGTGGACGATACCGTTCGCGTCGATGTCGAAGGCGACCTCGACCTGGGGTACGCCGCGGGGAGCGGGCATGATCCCGGTCAACTCGAAGTTGCCGAGCGATTTGTTGTCGCGGGCGAAGTCACGCTCACCCTGGTAGACCTGGATCATCACCGACGGCTGGTTGTCATCGGCCGTCGTGAAGATCTCGCTCCGCTTGGTCGGGATCGTGGTGTTGCGCTCGATGATCTTCGTCATGACGCCGCCCTTGGTTTCGATACCGAGGCTCAGCGGGGTGACGTCGAGGAGCAGCACGTCCTTGACCTCGCCTTTCAGGACGCCGGCCTGCAGCGCGGCGCCCAGCGCCACGACCTCGTCGGGATCGATGTCGGTGAGCGGCGGCTTGCCGATCAGGCCGGCGACGCTGGCGCGCACCAGCGGCACGCGCGTCGAGCCGCCGACCAGGACGACCCCCTGGATCTCGCCC
>JAIRVA010000227.1 GCA_031254155.1 Propionibacteriaceae bacterium | reverse complement strand
GGCGAGGCGGGGTACGACCGGTTCTTCGACCGGTTCGACCAGGGGTTCTTCGCTGAGGCCGACGCGGCGTACCTCGCCTCCCTGGGGCTCAACTGTGTCCGCCTGCCCTTCAGCTACCGGCGGTTGGAGGACGACCAGCACCCCTTCGAGATCCTGCCCGCCGGGCTGGCGATCATCGACCGGGCGGTCGAACTGTGCAAGGCGGCCGGGCTCTACGTCATCCTCGACCTGCACGCCGTCCCGGGTTGCCAGAACCAGCACTGGCACTCCGACAACCCCACCCACCGGGACGCCTTCTGGGACCATCCCCACTTCCAGGACCGGGTCGTCCACCTCTGGCAGGTCTTGGCCGACCGGTACCGTGACGAGCCGGCCGTGGCAGGGTACAACCCGCTGAACGAGCCCGCCGATCCCACCGGGCGCCGGCTCGCTCCGTTCTACGACCGGGTGGCGGCGGCGATCCGCGAGGCCGACCCCCGGCACACCCTGTTCCTCGACGGCAACACCTACTCGACGGACTTCTCGATGTTCACTACCCCGATCGACAACGCGGTTTACACCGTGCACGATTACGCGCGGCCGGGGATGATCCCCGAGGCACGGTACCCGGGCGAGACCGAGGGCCGGTTCTTCGACGCCGACCGCCTGAGGACGGTTTTCGAGCAGCGGACGGCGTTCCAACGGGCGACGGGGACGCCGGTCTGGGTGGGGGAGTTCGGCCCGCAATACACCGGCGACCCCGTCCGCGACCAGGAGCGGTACCAGATCCTGCGTGACCAACTGGACCTCTACGCCGAGGCCGGCGCGAGTTGGAGCCTGTGGACGTACAAAGATGTCGGCCTCCAGGGCCTCCGGTACGCGGCGGCGTCGAGCCCGTATCTCACGCGCATCGCGGGCGTCCTCGCGGCCAAGGCCCGGCTGGGGGTGGACCAGTGGGGCGGCTCTGACAAGGGGATACGGTTCCTGCTCGATCCTCTGGAGGAGTTGTTTGCGCGCGAGTTCCCCGAGTTCGACCCGTACCCCTGGGGCGCCAAGCGCTGGCTTGGTACGCTGTTCCGCTCGATCCTGCTCGCCGAGCCGCTGGTCACCCAGTTCGAGGCGGCCTTCCGGGGCGCGACCCCCGACGAGGCCGAGGCCTGCGCCGCCTCCTTCGACTTCGACCGCTGCGAAGAGCGATCCGAACTGGCCACCCTCCTGCGGCAGTACGGCTAAGTCCGCCGGTCCGGCGGGGCGCGAATCGGCACTCCGCATGTGATACTAGTATCTTGACATTAGGGGGGGGGGGGGAACCATAGGCTTTGCTATCATCGGCGCGGCGGACGCGCTGATGGATGAGTGGAAAGGATTCCAGGATGAAACATAAGCTCGCAGCGCTCCTCGCGGCGTTCTGTCTCGCGGCGACCTCGCTCGGCGCTCTCGCTCCATCGGCGTCGGCGGCCAGCACCTGCTCTTTCACAACGACAGCGGGCTCCTACACCAGTTCGGTGTGGAATGCTAATTGTCCTAATGTGCAGGCGAAGATCACCTTCTACTACACCACATCGAATGTGACCTACAAGGGTAACAAGGTCTCCGCCCAGAACATGAGCGTGGCGACTGCGGCGACGACGATGGTGACAAGCCGCTGTGGTGACATCTGGCTCCCGGGTGTGACAAGCCCCACGGAGGTGTGCTTCTAGTGCTCCCGGTCGGGCGTCTGGATCAAGCGAAGACGACAGCAGATGGGGCGGGTTGCCAGCGTGGTAAGGCGCCCCATCTGGCATCGGGCTCAGCGACGGGGTTGTGGCGCAGACGCCTGGGGAGAGCTTGTCGGTGGATACTGGCGCGAGCGGTCGTGTTGCCCCTGGTGGTGGCGATGAGCGCGTGTGCGAGCCCTCAAGGGGAGCCGACTCCTGTCGTACCCTCCGTCGCGGCGATGTGGAAAGAGCAGATCGACGCGGTCTTGTCGGGTCAGCCGAGTGACTTCGAGAAACAGGCTCTGGCTGACTACGCGGTGTCGGACAGCGAGTTCGCCGAAGCGCGCGATCTATACGCGCAGTGCATGACTGAGCTGGGCTGGGTGGTCGAGTTTCATGGCACGCAAGGGAGCATGACGATTTACTCGGCGAGTGGGGTGAGCCATGACGGCCGGACCTCGGATGATGACGACCACCGCTGTGCGGCGCATACCCTCGACACCGTCGAGTCCCTCTACATCGGGATGAGAGAGAACCCGGAAGGCACGACGGGCGTAGAACTGATCCGGGCGTGTTTCAACGCCCACAACGTTGCCGACGGGGCGGGACTGTCCGACGACGAGTTCGAGCGCATGATCGTGGACCCCCAGTATCATCCCTCCACACCCGAAGGGAAGGTCTGCTTCTTCGACCCGACCGGCGAGTCAGGGGTGACCGTCGAACAGGCGGAGGAATGGGATGCCAACAAACAGGTCATTGCCGTGACTCCGGACCCGACGAGTAGGTAGCTCGTTCGGCGTCCCAGGCACCACTAGACTGCCCCGACGATGAGGGCGAAGGAGACGGCGCCCGGATCGGGGGTACCCACGGACTTCTCCGCGTGGGGCCGGGCGCGGCCGATCTTGGGGACGAGTGCCGCGGTCGCGCCGGCCGCCGCCCGCGCCGTCTCGGCCGCCGTCCGCCACGCGTCGGCCATGGGTACGCCAGCCGCGACTGCTCCCGCCAGGGCCTGGGCGAAGGGTACCGCCGCGTCGAGCATTGTCTTGTCGTCCAGGGCCGCCTT
>JAIRVA010000119.1 GCA_031254155.1 Propionibacteriaceae bacterium | reverse complement strand
CGACGTACGGACGTTTGCGACTTCCCTGGACTCGCGCCCGGACCTCCCCGGGCCCGACGGCGAGATCGAGGACCTGCCCCTTGCGCGCGTACGCCTTCCCGCGCGTCAGCCGGCTGCCGAGCCCGAAGGTCTCCAGGATGGCGATGAACCGCGTCGACCACCACGTCGTACCGATGGCGCCCCGCTTCGACCGCGCATTCAGGCCGTCCGCGACGGGTCGGGGCCTGGACGGCGGCGGGTACCAGCGCTCACTCACCGAGAGCCTCCTTCGACAAGGCGACGACCTCGCGCAACTCGGCGGTCGAGAGTTCGGTCAGCCAGCCCTCGCCGTCGCCGACGACCAGGTTGGCCAGGGCCTTCTTCTGCTCGATCATGGCGTCGATGCGCTCCTCTAGCGTACCGGCGGTCACGAACGTGTGCACCTGGACGGTCCGTTTTTGCCCGATGCGGAAGGCGCGGTCGGTCGCCTGGTTCTCCACCGCCGGGTTCCACCAGCGGTCGACGTGGATGACGTGGTTCGCCGCCGTGAGGGTCAGGCCCGTACCGCCCGCCTTCAGCGACAGGACGAACAGCGGCGGGCCGGCTTCCGACTGGAACTCCGCCACGAGTTCGTCGCGGCGCCGCTTGGGGACCCCGCCGTGGAGGTACGCAGCGTCAACGCCGAACCGGGCCCCCAGATGCCGGACGAGCAAGTCGCCGAACTCGGTGTACTGCGTGAAAATCAGCGCGCGGCCGCCCTCCGCGAGGATCTCGTCCGTGATCGCGTCCAGCCGGGCGAGCTTGCCGGAACGCCGGCCGATCGGCGAGGCATCGTGCAGGAACTGGGCGGGGTGGTTGCAGATCTGCTTGAGCTTGGTGAGCGCGGCGAGGACGAGGCCGCGCCGCTCAATACCGGTGGCCGCTTCGATCTGGCCCATCATGTCGTCGACGACGGCCTGATAGAGCGAGGCCTGTTCCGGTGTGAGGAAGCAGGTTTGCTTTGTCTCGATCTTGTTGGGCAGGTCGTCGATAATCGTCCGGTCGGTCTTCAGGCGACGGAGGATGAACGGCCTTGTCACAGCCTGTAACCGCTCGGTCGCGACCGGGTCGGCGCGCCGCTCGATGGGGGTGGCGAACGTGGTGCGGAAGCTTTCGGGCGAACCCAGGAAGCCGGGGTTGCAGAAGTTCAGGATCGACCGCAGTTCGGCCAGCTTGTTCTCCACCGGCGTGCCGGTCAGCGCCACCCGCTGCTCCGCGCGGAGGCGGGCCACGGCGCGGGCCGAGTGTGTCTCGGAGTTCTTGACGTTCTGCGCCTCGTCGATGACGACCCGGTGCCAATCGCGGCCAGCGAGGTCGTCCAGGTCGCGCAGGAGGACTTGGTACGTTGTCACGACCAGGTCCGCCGCCGTGAGGAGGGGTGTCAGGTCGTCACCGTGGCAGCGGTCCGGCCCGTAGTGGACCGCCACTCTCAGGTCTGGCGCGAAGCGGGCCGCCTCGCGCTGCCACGTACTGACCAGCGACACCGGACACACCACCAATGTCGGCTTGTGAAGGGCGTCGGCGGGGCGGGCTGCCCGTTCGACGGCTTCCAGCGCCAAAACCTGCATTGTCTTGCCGAGACCCATATCGTCGGCCAGGCAGGCACCCAGTCCGAGGCGGGCGAGAAAGGCCAGCCAGGCGAGGCCGCGGGATTGGTACGGGCGGAGCGTGGCGGTGAACCACCCCGGCGGCTCAAGCAGTTGCAGCGTGTCGACCACCGTGCCGTCGAGCAGCCGCCCGAGTGGCCCGTCGGCGGTGCAGGACTCGATCTCGTACGGCACCGTCGCCGTCCCCTGCCCCAGCGCCAGCGTGACGATCTCGCCGGCCGTCCACTGCTCGGCGCGCTGCCGGGCTTCCCGGAGGTACGCGAGCCCGCGCCTGACCCGCTCGGGATCGTACGCGACCCACTGGCCACGGAGCTGGACGAGGGGGGTTTTGGCCTCGACTAGGGCTTCCATCTCCTCGTCGGTCAGCGCGACGCCATCGAGGGCGAACTGCCAGGTGAAGGTGTAGAGGGTGTCGGCGGTCAGCATCCCCGCGGTGACGCCACCGCTCTCGCCGGGAGTGGCGTGGCCCTTGAGGCCCAGCCGTGGCCGGCGGGCCCACCAGCCGGGCAGGTGGACCACGATGCCGGCCTGGTCGAGCCGGGGGGCCACGGTGGTCAGGAAGGACAACGCCTCGGGGTCGGCCAGTGTGAGGCAGGTCGGGGCCGCCTGGCGTAACGCGGCAGCGATGGGCGGGTAGAGGGCGGAGGCCCGGGCGAGCTCGGCCAGCAGGGTCTGGTCGGGCTTTTGGAGCCAGCGTTCCAGGCCGCTCGTACCCTGCCAGATCTGGGCGGCCTCCACGACCAGGCTCGGGTCGGCCGCGGACTGGAGGGCGAAATCGAGAGTCCAATCCGGGGTGTCGCCGTGGGCGTCGGCGCCCCCGGCCGGCGCCGGTTCCCGCAGCCGGATGACAAGCGACGCTGCTGACGCAGCGGCACCGAGCTTGTCCCAGGGCTCGAGCGCCTTCGCGAGGGCCAGGATGTCGGGGGCGGGTGCGGCGATGACGGGATCGCCGGTCAGCGCGTCGAGCCACGCCTCGACGGGACGGCCCGACACCGGTTGGCGGCCCCGGGGCCGCGGCAGTTTGTCCGCGAGGGGCGGGCAGGTTTCCCGTACTAACGCGTCGACCAGGTCGGTCACCGCCGCCAGGACGAGCCAGGCGGGGTTGAGTCCGGTGGTGTCGTCAACATTCTCGACGACGGCGCGGACGGCTGGGGGCATCCCAGTCGCGGCCTGCGCGGCGAAGGCCGCGTCTGGACCCTGCAGCAGGGGTCGCCACCGCGCCCGGAACTGGTCGTCCGCGCGGACGATGGCCGGGACGTACCGTCCGCGTCCGACTAGCTCGGTGGCGAACGTGGCGAGGGACTGGAAAAACGCGACCGATGGTGCGAGCCGGACCTCGGCGAGGGGATCGTCCGCCTCAGACCGGTCGGCGGTGAGAAAACGGTGGGCGTCGCCCGGCGCGAGGATGGTGACCGGGAGGCGCCAGGCGCGCAGGCCGGGTTCGGCCGCCGGCCGGGGCCTTCCCGCGCGCGACTGGCGGAGGCGGGCCAGTTCTGGCGAGTCGCAGGGTGCCTTGAACAGCGAGGGCAGGGCGAGGACCAGGTCGTCGGCGGTGCCGCCAGCGATGGTCTGCAGCTCGGCGGCCGGTACGGCGAACGGGTGTGGGCGGGCCACCCGGAGCGCCTGGCTCGGACTGGTCACGGATCGGGCGGCGTCCTCACCCCAGAGCGCGAGCCCGCAGCCGGGTCGCCACAGAGCATGAAGAACGTCCATCAGCATCTTTCAAAAGGTACGGAACTCCTGAATTGTAGCGCGGGGGAGTGCTTACCAGGCCGACGCGGTGGAGCCGCGGACGATGAGGTCTACCGGGAGCAGCGTCCGGTCGTCGCTCTCGTCGAGGGTCAGGAGGATCTGGGCGGCGCGGGCACCGATGTCGCGGAAGGGGACGTGGACCGTGGTGAGGGACGGCATCAGATCGGCGGCGTACGGGGAGTCGTCGAAGCCGGTCACCGCCAGGTCGTACGGAATGTTGACGGCGATGTCGCGCGCCGCCCGGCAGACGCCGATGGCGATGTCGTCGGTCAGGGCGACGATGGCGTCCGGCGGATAGGGCCCATTGAGAAGGAGTAACGCGGCGAGATGGGCCGGTACGATCTCGTCGGGGCATTCGACCACCAACGACGGATCGATGTCGTACCCGAGCTCTCGGAGCCCCTCCGAGTAACCCCGGAAGCGCTGGGCGGCTGTCGTCGTGTCGGCCTGGCCGAGGAACGCGATCCGGCGGCGCCCGATCTGGGTGAGGTGGCGGACCACCTGGCGCATACCGTCGGCATTGTCGTAGTTGACGGTGGGGATGTCCGGGAGCGTCTCGACGTGCGGATGGGCGGCGAGGACCAGCCGGGTACCCTGCGCGTTCAGACCCTCGGCGAGGTCGCGGATCTTCTGCTCGGATTCGGGGCCGGGCTTGGTGGAACCGATGAGGAGGACGCCGACGACGCGTTGGTCGTGGAAGTCCTGGAGGATTGCCTGCTCGGTCGCGCCGTCGCCCCCCGTGAAGGCGAGCGAGAGGGGCGTGTCCTCCGCGCGGGCGACCGCCTCGGCACCGCTGATCATCTGCGCGACGGCTGGTTTGTCGATCGACTTGGCGATGACGGCGAGGGGCCGGCGGGTGGCGAGGGGGTGCGGCGGACTGGCGACGTACCCCAGTTCGTCGGCGGCCTCGAGGACCCTGGTCCGGGTGGGTTCGCTGACGGACGCGCTGCCGGAGAAGACGCGCGACACCGTCGCCGGGGAGACGCCGGCCCGGCTCGCGACATCGCGGATGTTGGTTTCCAGGGGCGCGGGCCCCCGGGTACCCCGGCGTGTCGTTTCGGTGATTGTCTGCGACATGGGGCCTATTCTAGAACCACTTGTATCATGTTTCATAGCCCGAGTTTTGTGGCGGAGAAATTCGGGTCGGCCGGGCGGGGTACGGTGCCCGTGTTTCAGACTGTTTCATCGCTGGTAACGAGGGAGTCGGCCCACCGCCAGTCGGCGTTGTCCGCCCCGATTTCAAAGTGGTACGAGACGATGCCGAGATCGACGGCCGCGTACGACCCGCGACCCCGGTGGGCGTGAACTTCGTCACCGACAAGCTCAAACGAGAAGGTTTGCTGGTTGATGGCGGTCGGGGCGAGGGCGGCCGCCTCGACCCCGGCGCGGAACCAGTCGGGCCAGGGGCCACCGTCGCGGGTCCGCCCGAGTTTGTCGATGGGCTTGCTCTTGTGGGGCTTGCCCTGGCTCTCCCCGTACCCCAGCGCGACCACGAGCGCCAGTTGCTCGTCCGCGGCAAGGAGGGTACGGACTTGGCGTTTGTTGTACGTTAACCCGGCCCAGCAACTGTTCAGCCCGAGGTGCTGGGCGAGGAGCACGAGGCGCTCGCCGTAGTAGCCAGCCGGGGTGTCCAGCGGGGTACCCGTGTGTCCGATGAGGGCGAGGTAGTTCCGGACCCCGCGGAAACTACCGTAGTGGGGCAGGAGCCCCGAGAAGCCCGCCGGCTCGTCGAACTGGACGTGGATGTTGAGCCCGGAGTCGGCGTTGCAGCGGGCGGCCTCGGCGATGAGTTCGTCGCGGATCGCCGCGGGTACGGGGGTGTCGGCGTACCGCCGGACCGAGTGGCGGGCCGTCATCGCCGCCAGGAGTTGTGTGTGGTCCACACGAACCAGTCTAGTCCGGCTCGGCCTCCAGGAAGTCGGCGCAGAAGTCGGCGACCAGGCTGGCCAGGCGGGCGGGTGCGGTCTTGAGCAGGTTGGGTTCCGTACCGGGCAACAGGCGCGCGATCGCGTGGGCGGCGCGGGCCAGGAGGTCGGCGCTCGCCCGGCCCGACGGGTCGCCTTCCGCGGCGATGGCCA
>JAIRVA010000112.1 GCA_031254155.1 Propionibacteriaceae bacterium | reverse complement strand
TCGCCGCCGTAGCACTTGGCCAGCACGTCCTTGCGGACCGCCCGGATCGTCTCGCGCGCGATGACGCGGCTGCCGATGGCCGCCTGGACGGGGACCTCGAACTGCTGGCGCGGGATGAGTTTGCGCAGCCGGGAAACCATCTCGACGCCGTACGCGTAGGCCTTGTCCTTGTGCGCGATGGCGGAGAAGGCGTCCACGGTCTCGTTGTTGAGTAGGATATCCACCCTGACCAGGTCGGACTCCTGCTCGCCGGCGTCCTCGTAGTCGAGCGAGGCGTACCCCTTCGTGCGCGACTTCAGCGCATCGAAGAAGTCGAAGACGATCTCGGCCAGCGGGAGGACGTAGTGCAGCTCGACGCGGTCGGCGGACAGGTAATCCATGCCGGTCTGGACCCCGCGGCGCAGCTGGCAGAGCTCCATGAGCGTCCCGATGTACTCCGCCGGCGCCAGCAAGGACGCCTTGACCACCGGCTCGAAGACCTGCGCGATCTTGCCGTCGGGGTACTCCGACGGGTTAGTGACAGTGTGCTCGACCCCGTCCTCGGTCAGAACGCGGTAGACGACGTTCGGCGCGGTCGAGATGATGTCCAGCCCGAACTCGCGGTCGAGCCGCTCGCGGACGATCTCCATGTGCAGCAGGCCGAGGAAGCCGACGCGGAAACCGAACCCGAGCGCCGCCGAGGTCTCGGGCTCGAACACCAGGGCCGCGTCGTTGAGTTGCAACTTGTCGAGGGCCTCCCGCAGATCGGGGAAGTCGTTGCCTTCGATGGGGTAGATCCCCGCGTACACCATGGGCTTGGGGTGACGGTACCCGCCGAGCGAGACCGCGGCCGGTTTGGCCGCGGAGGTCACCGTGTCGCCGACCCGGGACTGGCGGACATCCTTGACCCCGGTGATGAGATAGCCGACCTCGCCGACCCCGAGCGCGGCGGCCTTCTCGGGTTCCGGCGCGATGACGCCGACCTCCAAGACCTCGTGGGTCGCCTTTGTGCTCATCATGAGAATGCGTTCGCGGTGGCTAAGTTCGCCGTCGACCACGCGGACGTACGTCACGACGCCCCGGTACGCGTCGTACACCGAATCGAAGATCAGGGCCCGCGCGGGGGCCTCCGCCACGCCCCGGGGCGGCGGGACCTGGCGGACAATCTCGTCCAGCAGGCCGGCCACGCCGTCGCCGGTCTTCGCGGACACCCGCAGGATGTCGGTCGTCTCACAACCGATGACGTGGGCCAGTTCCGCCGCGTACTTCTCCGGGTAGGCGCCGGGCAGGTCGATCTTGTTGAGGACGGGGATGATCGTGAGGTCGGCTTCCAGTGCGAGGTAGAGGTTGGCGAGCGTCTGGGATTCGATGCCCTGGGCCGCGTCGACCAGCAGGATCGCACCCTCGCAGGCCGCGAGCGAGCGGGAGACCTCGTACGTGAAGTCCACGTGACCCGGGGTGTCGATCATGTTGAGGATGTACGACCGGCCGTCCACCGTCCACGGCAGCCGGACCGCCTGGGACTTGATCGTGATGCCGCGCTCGCGCTCGATGTCCATCCGGTCGAGGTACTGGGCCCGCATCGTCCGCTCGTCCACAACCCCCGTCAGTTGCAGCATCCGGTCGGCCAGAGTGGACTTGCCGTGGTCGATGTGCGCGATGATCGCGAAGTTGCGGATGACGGACGGATCGGTGGAGCCAGGAGTGGTGGTCAAGGATGCCCTTCGGGTCAAGTGTTCCGGCCCATTCTCTCACACTCAGCACGTCCCCAAAAGAGAAGGGTTTGGGTACCGGGGGGTTCCCGGTACCCAAACCCCTCCTTGGGGGCGGCCCGCCTCGCCGATGGGGTGCGTGGGTCGACGAGGTGAGCCGTGGCTCGAGTCATTCGGCGCGTCGTTGCGCCTCCCGTGGCCTCCCCGCGGAGCTCCCCGGCCCGCCACCAGAGCGCGCCGCGCTTGTTTCGGGCGCCAGTGGACCAGGCACGAGGCTGCTCCCGTCCAGGTGTACGCCCGCGAGGTGCGCGTACCATAAGGAATGTTGATTTTCTAAGGCCGGTGCACGTCCCGCCCATGCACGAAGAATGTTGTCCATTGCTTTAACTCCCCCGCAACGAATTGATCCAAAATTATCCCCTCAAGCCGCCATATCGGCTCACTAAAAGAATAGCCGCCCATGAGGCCTCGGCGCAAGTCCCTGCACGATATTCATCCTTGTTGTTCGCGGTTTTCATCGATTGGCGACCTAAATTCGCTCGCGCTGGCCGACGGGGCCGCCAGTGGCGACTGTTCCGCGTTGATTTAGTCTGTACCCCTCGGCCCCCACTGGGGATATGATTAATGTCCGTTACCGGTTGTTTTTCTCGCAAAATGACAGATTGCACAATTTCTTACCTTGAAAAACCGAGTTCACACCCAAAACCAGCCTAATTATCTGGCGTCAGGCCGGGGTCTTGCGCCTCGGCAGGGCGTTCTATTTTCCCTCCTCCGAAATGATTTTGAATAACCCCGCTTTTTGGTTGACTCTCGTCGTACGCTACTGGTAAGTTTCAGCGCAGGGTGCTCGTCCGCCAGGGCAGGCACCGAAGTCCGACAAGGGCAGACGACGCGGGTCTGTCCACGAGGTGCGTGATCCTGCAGTTGAGCAGAGGCCGGGTTCCCGGCAACAGTGGTCGGCGGTGACCAACATTCGGGGGATCACCGCCACCGCGACGGTGATATTTCACAGTTGATGAACAAAGGAGTGATTCGCTTGAAGCTCAAGACGACTCTATTGGGAAAGAGCTACGCGTTCAGGGACGTCAAAGACGTCCTCGCGAAGGCAAACGAGCTGAAGTCCGGCGACGAACTGGCCGGGATTGCCGCGGAATCGGCCCAGGAGCGGGTGGCCGCGAAGGTGGTTCTCGCCAACCTGCTGGTGTCTGACGTGCGCAACTCGCCGGCCGTGCCGTACGAGGACGACGAGGTCACACGCATTATCCAAGATGACGTGAACGAGCGCATCTACGCCACGATCCAGAACTGGACGATGGCGGAGTTGCGCGAGCACATCCTCGACGACGCCACCACCACCTCTGACATCCGGCGGCTGAGCCGTGGGTTGACGTCCGAGGTCGTGGCCGGGGTCGCGAAGCTGATGAGC
>JAIRVA010000035.1 GCA_031254155.1 Propionibacteriaceae bacterium | reverse complement strand
GGTGGTAGGGTGTCTGCATCACATAGATGCGGACTATGACGAGGAGGTACCTATGCGGACAACGGCAACGCTTGATCCTGAACTCGTCAAGGTGGCCACGGAGCTGACCGGGGTGAAGGAGAAATCCACCCTGCTGAGACTCAGCCTGGAGACCTTGGTCCGGGTTGAGCGAGCTCGCCGCCTGGTCGCACTCGGTGGTTCCGACCCGTCTGCGCAGGCCGGACCACGACACCGCGTCCTAACCGGTCGCCGCGGGGCCATCGACACCCCCGCCCGAGCCGCTGCCCCCGAACGTACGGGGCGACGCGGTAACCGGGGCCGTTGGCTGCTGATCGCTCATCTCAGCTTGCTCAATCGTCATCCCTTGTGACCCGGTTGGATCATAGAAACACAACTTACCTTCCGGCGTGCCAGGATGGTAGCTAGGCGCCGACACCATGTCGGTGAACTGGTCGTCGGAAAGCCCGGCGCCCTCCGCCACGCCGTTCTTCTCGAAGCAAGCCCTGACCAGCTGGGCCCAGGTCAACCCACGGGAGTTCTCCAACATGCCGAAATAGATTGGCTCGATGTAGTTCGTACTGCCGACCTGACAGGCGATCTGGACGTCGAACGACACTCCCTGGTTCTCGTTCGCCGTCCCGGCCATCCCCCGGATCGAGTAGCTGCCGTTAGACAAGTCGGTCACTTCCCAACCCTTGTCCGCCATGCACTGGACGAACTTGCCCCGCGCCTCGTGATACTCGCTGTCGGTGATCACATAGTCGGACAGGGCCTCGCGCTCGAACTCGGTGAGCTGTGGGTCGTCAAGTGCATTGTCAATGTAGGTTTTCCACATCGGCGCGACCGTGGGTTGCGGAGGGCTGCTGGCGCAGGCAGATGCGGAGACCACCAGCAACCCCGCACACGCAATCGCCACGCAATGACCCCAAGCCCTTTGGCGAATGCCAGGGTGTGTAGTCATCCAATCCCTCACCACAAGTAGTATGTGGCGCTAATCCAGTTGTTGTTGCCAGCGTAGGCGGCTGATGTAGCAGTTGTTTTCACGCCCGTGACGGTTTGAACACCTGCAGATGCGCTGGCGACGTACGTGACCGATGCCTGGACGTATGCACACGAAGCGTTAACGACCTTAGAGTGTCCGACCATTGCGCTGCCATAGTAGACACTTCCATAGGTCCACGTCGCCGTGTGGCCCCCCGTGCACCAGACGGTCTCAGCGGCAGAAGCCGTGCCGAGCCCGGTCATTGCGAGAGCCCACGCCATCCCCAATGCCGCTAAAGCGGCCATCATCCTGCGTCTCATCTAGACACTCCTTTATGTCAAAAAACTCCCACTCACGCCGGTGGAAGTATGAAGTATCTAAACGATAGACTTTTTTTTTAGCATGTCAAGACACCTCGGTTTGGATTGATCACCTGCACGTCACCGAACCCGGCCTGGTGCTCTGACATCCGACGAGGCGACACGCGACAGTTATTAACGACCGTGTCCTCAGCCCTGGGCCACTCCCGCAATGGCGTCCAACCGGGGGAAGAGCATCGCGAGAAGGTCGGCCTCGGTGTGGGTGTACTCGGTCCACATGGCGGCCTCGACGCCCAGGATCCGGGTGGGGTCCAGATCCGGCAGGATCGCCACCGGGTCCCATGAGCCGGCCTTCTCCAGGCTGACGTGCCCCGCCCAGTCCACCCCCCGCTGGTCGTCCGGACCGGTCTTGTGATCGAGGTACGTGTACCGCGCCGGCGACATGATCACCCGCGCCCCCCGCTCCGCCTCCCGCAGCAATGCCGCGCGCGACCGGCGGGCCGAGGTGACGACGGCCGGCTCATCCGGACTCTCCACCGTCCAGGCCGGCTCGTAGTCGACGCTCATCCAGAACTGGTAGATGATCCGGTCGCCGAGACCCGCCACCGCGGCCTCCTGCCACGCCACGGGTTGCTTTCCGGCCGCCTCGACGATGTCCGTCGCCAGCGTGACCAGGGTGACAAAATCGGCCTCTGACAAGCCCGGGCACTCATCGCCGCCGATGTGGAGGTACGGACCGGGGGTCAGCGCCGCGACCGCGCCCAGAACATCGCGCAGCCAGGCGGCGGTTGCCGGGCCCACGGTGAGCTGCGAGATGCCGACGTCGTCACCGTCGTACGGTTCCGGCGTGACCCCCGACTGGTTCAGCTCGGGACACGCGGAGAGGGCCGCGTTGACGTGGCCGGGCAGGTCGATTTCGGGTACGACGGTGACGCCGCGTGCGGCGGCGTACTCCACGAGGCCGGTCCACTCGGCGACGGTGAGGTACCCCGCCTCGCCGCCCCGGATCGCCGTGTGGCCTGACCGGGCGGTCAGTTCGGGCCGGCCGGGAATCTCCAGGCGCCAGCCCTGGTCGTCGGTGAGGTGCAGGTGCAGTACGTTGAGCCCGAGACCAGCCAGGCGGTCGACAAGCCGTTTCAGGACCGGCCATGGAAAGAAGGAACGGGCAATGTCGAGCGACAACCCTCGCCAGGGGTACGGGGGAGTGGTCATCCACC
>JAIRVA010000354.1 GCA_031254155.1 Propionibacteriaceae bacterium | reverse complement strand
GGGCGGCCCCGCCCCCCCGCGGGGGGGCGCCCCCCCCCGGCTGGTGGGGCGGGGGGGGGGGGGGTGGGCGCCCCCGGGGGGGGGGGGGGGGGGGGGGCATCGGGCTCGACACCGAGGTGTACGCGTCTCAGGCCGGGTCGGCACCCGCCGTCCGGGCCTTCTTCGGCCACGTCGCCGATTTCGCCGCCCACCACGAGAACGCGTCCCTGGCGGCCTTCGTCGCCTACCTTGACGCCGAGGAGCAGTTCGGCTCCGGTCTGGCGAAACCGCGGTCCACCAGCGAGGACGCGGTGGCGATCATGACCGTCCACCGGGCGAAAGGGCTGGAATGGGACCGGGTGTATCTCCCGGGCGTGGTTGAGGGCGTCTTCCCCGATGAGCGGGTGACGGACAACCCGCTGACCGCCGCCGCAGCTCTGCCGACGGCGCTCCGCTCGGATGCGGCCGCCGTACCCCAGCTCCGGGCCGCGACCCACGAGGGTCTCGACGCCTACAAGGCCGACCTGGTGGAGGCTCTGGCGCGGAGCGAGGACCGGCTGGCGTACGTGGCGCTGACGCGGGCCCGGCACCGGCTCGTCGTGACAGCGCACCGGTGGGCGCCAGGCGTGGCGGGTGCCCGCGGCCGGTCGCGGTATGTGGAACAGGCGGCTGGCCAACCGGGGGTCGTGGTCGGCCTGCTGGCCAAGACGCCGGAACGCGCGGCGGCGGCCGGGGCGCGCCGGGCCTACGAGTGGCCGGCGGCGGATGATCCCAAGTGGCGGGAGGCGGCGAAGGCCGTTGCGCAGGCGCTGGCCGGCCGGCCGACCTGGGAGAGCCGGGACTGGCCGGCGGAAGTCCGGGCCGAGATCGCGGCCTGGGATGGCCTGATCGAGGCCCTGGCGACGGAGACCGCCCGCCGGGTCGTGGACGTGGAGGTACCGACCCCGCTCGCGACCTCCCGGTTGCTGCAACTCGAGGCGGACCCGCAGGCGTTCGCAGCGGATCTCGCCCGCCCGCTGCCGCACGCGCCCTCGCGGCGGAGCGGGTTGGGCGCCCGCTTCCACGCGTGGGTCGAGCAGTATTACCGGCAGTCGCCGATTGTCGACGAGCGGACCCCCGACCGTGGGCTCGCCCGGTTGCGGGACACCTTCCTGGCGAGCCCCTTCGCCGCCGCCCGGCCTGCCGCGGTCGAGTTCGACTTCGTGACCCAAGTGGCGGGCCACGCCGTGTCGGGCCGGATCGACGCGGTGTTCCGCGCCGACGACAACCCTAGTCTCGTACCAGGTGGCAAAGATGTTCTCATCGTCGACTGGAAGACCGGCGCCGGTGAGGCCAACCCCCGCCAGTTGGCGGTGTACGCGGAAGCGTGGGCCGGGCTCACCGGGGTACCACTGGACCGGATCGCGGCGGGGTACTTCTATCTCCGGCGCGGAACCCTCGTTCCCGCCGGGCTATGATGAAACGGTGAGCATCTGGGAAGAGACGAGCCTGGTTGATCTGGCGCTACCCGGTGGCTGGGCGGCGACCTGGACGCGCGGCGAGGCCGCCGTACTCACCGTGTCGCCACAGGGCCGCTTGCGGGTGACGGACGGGCGGCTCGCGCTGGAGACTTCCGCCGGCCGCGAGTTCGATCCCGGGCGGTACCTGTGGCTGGGTGTGGCTGGTGCGACGCCGGTGTTCGCGGAGGTGGGTGAAACCCCTGGTCAGGTGGGCCTGCGCGAGGCCCTTGTCCTCGTCGGCGCGGCCGATGTGGAGTTGGCGATGCGGGCGGCCGCGCTCGCCCAGTACCATACGGAAAATCAATATTGCCCCGGGTGCGGGGCCCGGACCCGCCCGGCCGATCTGGGCCGGTCGCGGTGTTGCGACGGGTGCGGCGCGGTGCACTTCCCCCGGACTGACCCGGCGATCATCGTCGCGATCACCGACGGGCGGGACCGGCTCCTGCTCGGCCACCATGAGGGCTGGGAGGCCAACCGCTACTCGGTGTTCGCCGGGTTCGCCGAGGCTGGCGAGTCGCTCGAGCAGACGGTCCGCCGGGAGGTGGCGGAGGAGGTGGGCCTCGCCGTCGGCGATGTCCAGTACGTCGGGAGCCAGCCGTGGCCGATGCCGCGCTCCCTGATGGTGGGGTTCATGGCGACCGCCGCCTCCGAGAGCGTCCACCCGGACGGCGAGGAGATCACCGCCGCCCGCTGGTTCAGCCGCGAGGAGTTGCGGCTGGCCGTGGACCAGGGCGAAGTCAGCCTGCCTTTGGCGGCCTCCATCGCGTACCGCCTTGTCACACGGTGGTACGGGGAACCGTTACCTGAGTAGCCGGGGCAACTCCCCGAGTTTGGCGGCGAGGCCGGAGGCCCGGAGGGCCGGGGAGGCGATGGCGTGGCGGAGGGCCGCTTCGCTGCCGATGACGCGGAGCCGGGTCTTGGCGCGGGTGACGGCGGTGTACAGAAGTTCGCGGGTCGCCATGACGGTGTCGGGGGGTGGCAGGACCAGCGTCACCGCGTCGTACTGGCTGCCCTGCGCCTTGTGAATCGTGGAGGCGTACAGCGGTTCCCAGGCCTGGAGCATGTCGGGCGGGATGTACTTGACCCCCGGGCCGTCGCCCACCGCGAGGGCCAGACCCTCCGCGGTCTGGACGATGACGCCCGCATCGCCGTTGTAGACGCCGAGCAGGTCGTCGTTGCGGGTGATGAGGACGGGCATGCCCGCGTACCAGTGCGCCCCCAGGGTGTACGAACCGGCCGGTCCGGCCAGCCAGCCGCGGACGGTTTGGGTCCAGTGGCTCACACCGGCGAGACCGTGGCGGTGGGCGAGGAGGAGCCGGTGCGAGTCGAGCGTGGCGAGCGCCCGGGCGGCGTCCCCGGCGCGTCCCGCGTCGATCAGGGCGAGACCCTGCTCCACGATCTCGTCCTGCAGCGCCGGACCGGCCGCGTCCGCCGACTCGCTGTCAAGCCATTGAACCTCCGCGGCCGGGGCGCCCAGGACGGCCAGGGCCTGGTCGGCGTCGCCCCGCCGGATGGCGTCGGCGAGCCGGGCGATGTCACCCCGGAAACGGTACGTGTGGGTCAGGCGGTGGACCGGGATCGTGGCGTCGCTGGAGGCGATGTCGGCCAGGACGGCGCCCGCGTCGACCGAGGCGAGCTGGTCGGGATCGCCGACGAGGACCAGGCGGGTCGGGGGCGTGATGGCGCGCAGGAGCAGGGCCATGAGGTGCAGGGACAGCATCGACGCCTCGTCGACGATGATCACGTCCGCGGGGAGCGGGTGGCCGGCGTCGTGGTCGGCCTCGCCCCAGGGCTTGAGGCCGAGGATCCGGTGCAGCGTCCCCGACTCGACGCGGATCAGGGCGCGGCGGGGCGAATCGGCCAGCTGCTCGCGCACGGCCTGCTCGAGCCGGGCGGCGGCCCGGCCGGTCGGGGCGGTCAGAATGACCCGCAGCGGGCGATCCGTCACCAGGCCCGCGAGGATCCCGGCGACGGCGGTCGTCTTGCCCGTACCCGGCCCGCCGGCGATGACGCAGAAGGGGTACGCCGCCGCGAGGCGGGCCGCCGTGGTCGCGGTCTCCGCTCCGGTGGCCCCCCCGGGGAGCCGGGTGGTGAGCCAGTCGACGATGGCCGACTGCTCGGCCCAGTAGCGGGTGAGGTACACCCGCGGACCGTCCAGAGTGAGCGGGCGGTCGCGCGCGGCGGGATCGGTGGCGACCATGGGGGAGACCGTCAGGGCGAGGCGGGTTTCGTCGTCGGTCACCTCGCAGCACACCGAACCGGCGGCGAGCGCCTGGATCGTGGCCGCCGCCTGTGCGATGACCCGCTCATCCGCCTCCCCGTACAGGAAACCGAGGTGGCGGGCGAGGCGGAGGGTCGCGGGAGTCATCGCGTCACCCCCGAGAGCCGGGCGGACAGCTCGGCGCCGAGATCTGGCGCGGGACTCCAGGCGAAGCCGCCGCACGGCGTGCCGGC